>PCAI01000019.1 GCA_002731195.1 Methanobacteriota archaeon
CTACTATTATAGTAACTAGAGAAGAATTAATGTCTGATATCAGAAACTTTACACAAGAAGTGGATATTGTCCCTAATCATAGTCCAGAATTAGGTAGGACTGGTTCTCTTCAGGTCGGATTAAACTTCATAATTGAAAACTATTCAAAGAATTTCAAGGCATTGGTTGTACCGATTGATAGACCAGGATTTTCTTCCTCAACACTTTCAAAATTACTTGCTTTAGATAATACCTCTTGTCCCGGGAAAGATGGTAAAGGCGGCCACCCTTTATTGATTTCAGAATTAGACATAAAAAGAATACTTGATGAAAATCCTAAAATTCCTCTACGTGAAATAATAAGGCCCGAGAAATTTGAAGTTATCGATGATTTTCTACATCTAAATGTAGATACAGAAGGAGATATTCCAATCCTCATGGAATTTATTTCTTCTTACTACAAGGAGAACTCTTTTTAATAAAATCTAGTCAGAAAGTAATATGGACATAGTTTCATTTATTTCTGAATTCGATCCAATTGTTCAGGCTTTAATCGCAGGATTATTTACATGGTTCATGACTGCAGCAGGGGCCGCTTTGGTCATACTATTCAAAGAAATAGATAGAAAAATACTTGATTCTATGTTGGGTTTTGCAGCAGGAGTAATGATTGCTGCGAGTTTTTGGTCATTATTAGCTCCTTCATTAGAACTATCTGAAGGCCTTTCTGTTCCAGTATGGTTTCCTGCTTTGATTGGTTTCTTACTAGGGGGCGTATTAATGAGATTAGTTGATATGTATTTACCTCATTTACATCCAGGGGCACCTCCAGAAGAAACTGAAGGAGTGAAAACAGAGTGGCATAGAAGTATGTTATTAGTTTCTGCAATAACTCTGCATAATATTCCAGAAGGCCTTGCAATCGGTGTGGCTTTTGGTGCAGCAGCTTCTGGTTTAGAAGGAGCTACACTTGGATCTGCTGTGGGTCTGGCATTAGGTATAGGGATACAGAATTTTCCAGAAGGAGCAGCAGTTTCTTTACCACTTAGGAGAGAAGGCCTATCTAGAAGAGATAGTTTCCTATGGGGGCAACTTTCGGCGATGGTTGAACCAATTGCTGCAGTATTAGGTGCCTTTCTAGTAATTGCAATGTCTCCTTTACTTCCTTATGCACTTGCATTTGCCGCCGGTGCAATGATTTTTGTTGTTGCTGAAGAATTAATTCCTGAAGCAAACAGAGGAGGCAATGGCGATATAGCAACAATGGGTGTAATGCTAGGGTTTGCCGTAATGATGGTCTTGGATGTCGCTTTCGGTTAATTTATAGAGTAATGACAAATATGAGATTCTCCTGAGACGTTCATGACTCGTAGTGTTCTATCTTGGGTTTTAGAAAAGTTAGGACAGGGGCATGATGTCGCTTTAGCTACTGTTTTAGATTCAAGAGGTAGTGTTCCAGGTAAGCCTGGTGCTAAATTGGCTATGATCAAAAATGGTGAAAAATTCGGTACAATCGGAGGAGCAGGATTGGAACTAAAAATCGAGAAAGCACTTTATGAATTAATAAAAAATCCGTATAGAATGGCAACACAAGGAGGTAGGATAGAGAATTTTTTACTGTACAAGGATGGAAAAGGCAAAGAAGTAACCGCTTTGGACAGTCTCTGTGGTGGTCAGTTGACAGTCTCTTTAGAAGTAATAAATACCTCTCCCAATATTTTAATCATCGGAGGCGGGCATGTTGGAAAATCACTTTCAACTGTTTGTAATTCAATAGGTTGGGAATACAGTATTTTCGATGTTCGAGAAGAATTTTCTAACAAAGAAAGATTCCCAAATGCTGAAGAATTACATAACTCATCAGTTTCTGATTTTTTAGATTCAGAAGATCACTTATCTCTTTCTAGATTCTCAGATATTTTACTATTGGGGCATGATTGGAGCATAGACCAAGAAATTTTAATTGGGATTTTATCTAAAATTAAAGCAAATCAAAGGCCGAGAATTGGTTGCATAGGCTCTAAAACAAAATGGTCGGCATTTAGATCCGCTGCCTTAGATGCAAACATTCCTAAATCAATAGTCGATTTTACAAGATGTCCAATAGGCCTGCCTATAGGGGCACATTCGCCCGAGGAAATAGCAATTTCTATTTGCGCCGAAATTATTTCCATGGATGCAAATAATACTTCAGAGGATAACTAAGAATTAAGGAGGATTAAAAATGGTACGAAATTTTATATTTTTTACTTTGACTATAATCTTGTCATCCTCATTTAGTGGTTGTTTGGGTAGTGAAGGAAAACTCTCTACAGAAGATGATTATGACATAAATCCATTTGGTGCTTTTAGTGTAGTTGCACCAATAGATACTGGGATTAATGTTTACCATGATCATTTCATAATGGAAGAAGACTATCCTCAATGGCTTTTAGATGGCTTAGGAGTTACCAAAGTATGTAAAATAACTACTAACGGAACTTGGGAGGAGAGATATAATTCTGACAAAGAATCATGTTGGGACACTATCGCTTCTACAGATATTGTTTGGTTTAAGGGCACAAAGATAATCGGCACTTCACCTGACAACGATACAGACATTCCAATACTTGATGATCCTCAAGATGGCCATGGGACCGCTGTCACAGGGGCAGTCTTGAATGCTAACCCCAATGCAGTAATATTTTTTGTAGAAGGCTTTAGTGACGCTGCTGTACTTGCAGCTGCAAATCAGCCTCTTGTAGACATTATTACTACTAGTTTTGGACCTATAGGATCAATTCCTGTGCCTGGTATTGAGGACGCCACCAAAATAGCAGTTGTGGAAAAAGGAAAAATACATACAGGGGCAGCTGATAATTCACCTTCTCCTGCAGTACAAGACTCAACTGCCGGGCCCCCTTGGAGTATTGGAATTTCAGGATATGCCGAAGAAGGCGATGATCAGAAAGAAACCATGAGTGGATCTTATCCAGATGTAGCAGCAGATTGGACTCAAATATTACCCAACCATGATGATATTGATGGTTACCATGAAACTTCTGGAACATCATTTGCAACTCCAAGAACTGCTGGTCTACTTTCCAAAGTTATTACTAATTTAAGAGATGAGTTTGGTGATTTTTCATCCGGAGCAAATCCAGAAAGTAGGAATAAATACTTAATAAATGGCACTGAAATGAAACTATCAAATGACGATTTAAGAGATGCCCTAAATCTCTCAGCATGGTATCCTTCATTTTCAACATGGGATCCACTTTCCGGAACGACACCTATTTCTCCAGTTGCACCCTGTACACAAGTTGGCTGGGGCGTTGTTAATGAGAGTAATGTTTTACCCATTATTGAACATCTGAATGGTTCTGCTGAAATGCCTAATAGACCTTCTGATGTAGTTTTATGTATGGAAACCAATCAAGCCATCCGTGAGTCATACTGGTCGTAGTTTCCGCAGGATTCAATACCTGTTCCTTGTTTGCATTGAATATGCGTAAGGTTGCCATAAGGTGGAATATAAATTCACTTCGTGGCTCGAATGAGATTTCTCAAATTCTTGATATTGTTGAGAGGATTGAGATTCTCGGTCACCTTTCAATATCAAAAAGAGGAATAACCCAATTGGCCGAAATAAAATTACGTGAATTTTCATCTATTGATGACATCTCCAATTTAAGTAATTTTCAAATTATTGACAAATATGAAGAAGATGAGGATAGTATTCTAGTCAGTTTGTTATGCACTCATCCATTAGCAATTTTAGGATTAGAAATGGAAAATATTCACTTGCAAACTCCGTATAAGTTATGTTCAGAGACTGGCATGGAATTAAGGATATCAGGCGTCTCAACATCGGTCAGAAAGTTGGTATCATTAGTTAGAGAATTAATGCCTCCTGATAAGATAAGTGTTCAATCAATAAAAGGAGATATTGGCAACGGATGGACAGATGAATTAACAAGTAGGCAAAAAGAAATAATTTCTTACGCTGCTTATAGGGGCTATTATGAAGCAGATTCACAAACCACACTAAAGAAATTGGCTGACGAACTTGGCATGGCTAGAAGTACACTTGGCGAACATATTCAAAGGGCAGAATTAATTATATTACGTAAAGCCACTGAAGATTTAAAGTTGCAAAAAGATAATTTAAATCCAAATGCTCAAAGAACTATGACGGATGGGATTTAATACGCATGACTCGATTTCGACTCCCAATGATTCCTGCCTCGGATGAAGTAACTTGGACATCAAGAATAAATGATGTTGATTTTTCTACTACGATAGAAAGCAATTCTATTTTATTGGATGTTCTGAGAAACAAAGGAGGAAGTCTTGGAACAAAGAGAGGTTGTGATTTAGGCACATGCGGATGTTGTACGGTCTTGGTCGATGGTGTACCAAAATTATCTTGTTTAACTATGGCCAAGGAAGTTGAGGGTAGTGAAATAATTACAGTTGAAGGCCTATCTCTGGGCCATCACCTTCATCCAATACAGGAAACTTTTGCAGAATATGGAGGGAGTCAATGTGGTTTTTGTACTCCAGGTTTTTTAGTAGTTATTTCTGCATTACTGGACGAAAATCCAAAGCCCAATGATGAAGAAATAAAAACTGCTATTGAAGGAAATTTATGCAGATGTACTGGCTATCAACAAATAATAGACTCTGTAAAGGCCGCTTCAGAAATTATGGTAAATGATATAAAAATTCAAGATTCAACTTCTCCAAAAAGTGATCCTCATCCTGGATTTAATAATTAAAAGGTGTTTTTATGTCTAATGATGATGAAATGGTTGGCTACAGACAACAACCGGGCAAGTTACCTTTCTCTAGGCCTGGATCAGGTGGCAAAAATCAATTCAGCCAGTTACGTGATATTCAATTAATCCCAGAAAGTCAAGGTGGAAAAAAACTCCAACCTAGAGGTAGTCACAGACATGACGAACTAATTAGTGGTACATCCATAGGTAGACCTACTGCACTAGTGGATAGTAAATGGAAAGTAACCGGGAAAGCCAATTATGGTGATGATATCAGATTAAATAATGAGCTAATTGGAAAAATTGTACGTTCACCACATCATTATGCACGTGTACTATCAATTGACATAAGTAAAGCGGTGGAATTAGAAGGAGTTATTGCAATAGCAACAGGAGCAGACGCGCAAAACTCCTTTGGAGTTTTACCCGTGACTAAAGATGAACACGCTATGGCGATTGAAAAAGTTCGTCATAAAGGAGACTTGGTGGCTTGTGTAGCAGCAATTGATGAAAGTACAGCTTTAGAAGCAGTCAGATTAATTGAAGTCGAGTATGAGGTTTTAGACAGTATTCATGACATGCGCAAGGGCTTAGATGATTCAAAATATCCAATCCATGACAGAGGACAATATCATATTGGTGAATCAAATGTTCAAAAACGAGTTTTCCAAGAATTTGGTAATATTAGTGAGATGGTTCCAAATTCAATTGCGAATCACAAATCAAATTGGTTATTTGCCGGCGTTAATCACGGTTTCACTGAACCGCATGCAGTTGTTGCTAATTGGGATCCTTCGGGTAGACTGACATTGTATACTCCTCAGCAAGTTCCACATTATGTTCATCGCGCATTAGCAGATGTTCTAGAAATTCCAATGCATCAGATAAATGTTTACAGAACATTCGTAGGGGGTGGTTTTGGTGGTAAATCTGATCCATTTCCTCATGAAATGTGTGCTGCCATATTGGCTCGAAAATCAGGTAGGCCAGTAAGGATTACATTCGATAGAGAAGAAGTATTTTGGGTAAATAGGGGCAGGCATCCCTCTAGAATTGAGATGGATATCCATGCAGATTCTCATGGACGTTTATGCGGAGTTCAAACAGATGCCCTAATCGATGGAGGCGCTTTCGCTTCTTTTGGCCATGTAACTACATATTATAATGGAGTATTACACACTGCACCATATGAATTAGGTTCTTTTCATTACACGGGCGCTAGAGTTTGGACGAATAAACCTGCAAGTGGGGCAATGAGGGGCCATGGCGCTGTTAATTCCAGATGTGCCGTTGAAGTCGGTTTAGATGACATTGCTGAGCAATTATCTGTCGATCCTATTACGTTTCGTCTTGCAAATCTTTTACCTCCGTATTCTGCGACAATAACTGGTTTCAGAATCACTAGTATTGGCATGAGAGAATGTCTGGAACGTGTCAAGATTGCATCAGATTGGGATAACAAATTCCGCCAATTACCATTGGGTCATGGTATTGGGATTGGTTGTGGATTCTTCATATCTGGTAGTGGCCTACCAATTCATTGGGATCCTAATAAATTTCCACACGCCACTGTTCATTTGAAAATTGATATGGATGGAGGGGTGACAATTCATACTGGTGCCGCAGACATAGGGCAAGGATCCGACACAGTAGTTGCCCAATCTGTTGCCGAAGTTCTTGGATTGCCTTTGGATATGATCCGTGTAAGGAGTAGAGAAACTGACACATCTCCTGTGGATTTAGGATCTTATTCTTCTCGTGTAACTTTTATGAATGCCAATGCTGCAATCTCTGCAGCTATGGAAATACGTAAAGATCTCCTCAAAGCCGCCTCTAAAATAACTGATACTGAGATGAATAAACTAGTTATTGGTGATAGAAGAATATTTGATAAAAAAGATCCTGCCGTGGGAGTTTCATATCTTGAGGCACTACATAAAGCACAGGAAGATAGAGGTGCACTTACTTCTTCAGGATCATATAGGACTCCTCCTATGGGAAGGGCACACAAGGGCGCTGCTGCAGGTTTAGCTCCTGCATATTCTTTCTCTGCTTATGTCGCTGAAGTGAAAGTAGATATGGAAACTGGTCAAACCAAAGTACTCGAAGTTTGGGCAGCACATGATTGTGGAAAGGCACTAAATCCTCTTTCTGTCAAAGGCCAAATAATAGGATCTTGTCATATGGGCCTAGGGCAAGTATTGAGTGAAGAAATGAAATACGGCCGAGGAGGGGAATTGCTAAATCCTGATCTCTTGGATTACAAAATACCAAGCATTCATGAAATGCCTAAAGTTAATCCAATAATAGTAGAATCTAATGATTTAGAAGGTCCCTTTGGTGCCAAAGAAGCGGGAGAAGGGCCATTATTGCCAATACTTCCTGCCGTTTGTAATGCCGTTTATGATGCATCAGGAATAAGAGTAAATGAATTGCCTATAACAGGAGATAGACTGTATAAAGAAATAGAAAAGAAATGCAAAAAACTCAAAATAAATACCCCACTTAATCTACCTAATCCTTCTTTGGAACATTCTGATTTACAATCGATATTAGAAATCAGAGCATCTAAACATTCTGAGAGAGATATGCAAAGAATTATGGCAGAAGAAAAAACTCCATATCATAATGGTGCTTTATTTGGTATGGATCCTGAAATACCCGGCGATGAACAAGATTCCAAATGGGAAATACGTGTTGTTCCCGATGAAGAATACCTTTCTAATCCTCGATTAGCAGGAAGTGCTTGGCGTCATATAGAAAGAAGAAAAAGGGAGGGCTAATCTTGAAAATGCCTCCATTTAAATTGCACACACCATCATCTTTGGATGAAGCCTTTGAAATTGTGAATATTCTTAGAGAGCAGAATTTAGACTATGATTGGGTTGCAGGAGGAACCGATTTAATTCCCAATTACAAATGGCATATAAATACAAAATCCAATGTCATATCTCTATCTAAAATCGAAGAATTACACAAAATTTCAAAAAATCATATTGGAGCCATGGCGAGACTTTATGATATCTCACAGTCATCGGAAATACATCCATTAATCGCTAAATCTGCTAGCCTTGTTGCCAGTGTTATGATTAGACGCTCAGCTACGTTGGGAGGGAATATCTGTTTAGATACGCGCTGTTTTTGGTTTAATCAGTCAGAAGAATGGAGAGAATCAATTGACTATTGCCATAAATGTGATTGTGGAACTGGTGCTGATTGTCGAGTTATTCCGAACCAAAATACTCTTTGCGTGGCAACTTATCAGGCTGATATGGCACCAGTACTAATGTGCCTCGGTACAACTATTCACATGTCATCACCAGAGGGAAATCGTTCAGTTCCAATGAAAGACTTTTTCAAATTAGATGGTATTACAAAAAATATATTGTTGGAAGATGAATTAGTTACACATATCACTTTACCAGACGATGTATTTGAATGGGAAGGAGACTACCAAAAACTTACTCAACGTGACTCTTGGGATTTTCCAGAGGCAGGTGTTGCAGTATTGTGGAAGAAAGGAATTAAAGGCCCCTCTGAACTTCGTGTCGCAACCACAGGAATAGAATCGATACCACGCTTCCACTCCGAAGAATCTCAGAAAATAATAGAGACCTGGTCAGGTAGTGATAGTATCGAGGAGTTGGCTGAGTCAATTAGGAAATCTGTAAAACCGGTCTTAAATACTTGGTTCCAACCCTCTTATAGGAGAAAAATGGTCAAAGTTTTATCTAGACGAGCAAGCAAGGGCTTACTGGAGATATGACATGTCGTCTGCAACTAAATTCTCTAGTTGGGTGATAATGGCCTTATTTCTTCTTACTACTATTCCTTCTGTACAATCTCAAGGAGATATTTATCCATGGGATATTGAAATAGAATTTGAGAATGATGATTCCAGCGACCCATTTGATATCTCTGAAGATGGAAAAGCAACTATAACCTTCACAGTCTCTAATAATGGATTTCTTTCTATGGATTTAGAATTCGAATATGAGGGCCCCTTTCAAGGCACATATACAGGGCCATCTGATGCTTCTATACCTGCTAATTCCAACGAATCTTTTCAACTTGAAGTAACAAAAATTAAAGTTCTTGATTTCCCTGCAAAAACTCAAGAGGATTTCCTAATAACTGCTAAAGTAATCTCATTACAAGGCACACCTCAAATATCTCCTTCATCAAAAGATGCAGAAGGAAAATTAATCATACCAATAGTATATTCACTGGACTTAGAAATAGCTGATCCAGTTGGCCCAATGAATGCTGGCACTGCAGTTCCTTTGAGAGTTTCAGTAATAAATATTGGAAATATAGAAGATAGGGTTGGAGATATTGATATTTCTGATAATTGCCCTCTACTGACTCCAAATAATGGCTTAGACTCATTGATGACTAAGAACCTCAATCCAGGTCAAACTGCTCAAGCAGATTTAGAATTAACTGCCTCTGAAAGCCACCCTAAGAGAACTTGTAAAGTGGAGATTTCTATCGCTTCTAATGGTGCTATGAATACTGGTGCTTCATCATCCCTCAGTAGTGCTGAAGTACAGGTTACNATTGACCCTACTTTGTCAGATAATACGGATACTGTTGACTCTGTAGATGACACTACTACTACTACCGAAGTTNTCGGNTCAAGNCTCCCTTCATCGGGATTAGTTTCAATAATTTTATGTGTTCTTAGTGCACTTGTTTTNACAAGGAGAAATAANGCCCAATAAAGATGNAAAAAATAAAAAAAAAGAATATTGAGAAGGTGCAAAAAATAAACCAAAGATTATAANTTAGACTTTAATNAAGAAACTNTNGGCAATAACATATAATTGNAATTCTATTGTCGCAAAGGCATTGTAGGTGCTACCTACTAATTTTATTTTAATTAGAGTTGATTTGGTTGGCTGAAGAAAAAACTGACGAGGAAAGATTTTCAACCATTGTTGTCAGTTCTCTTACAGTAACAGTAGTTTTACTATTAATTCTACCAATGCTATTCGTCGCAGGGAAGGAAACAGCATACTCTGCATATGCAACGGGAGATACCGAAGTTTACCAATTAGCCCAATTAACTGACATGCGAGATAGCCTTGATGGCGAAGAACACTATTTCATTGCAAATACTATGTCTACTCCTATGTTAGTAAATGATTGGAAAGATCCTCATAGAACTATGTTGTTGATAATTGGGCCAGAAAAACCAATCGATGAAACCGAAGCAGAAGAGATATACAAGTTTGTTACTGAAAAGGGCGGAAAAGTAATAGTCGCATCCGACAATTCCAATGCAAATCTATTATCTAATAAATTTGGAGTGACTTTCTTTGACTACAAATATGATGAAGATAAAAACAAATTCGTTGGAGGGCTACTTGATGAAAATCAACATTGGGTTGAATTTGACGATTCCGGACAAGTTAAGAGAGATGCTAATGGAGGAGAAATAGTGACGTGGAGAAATGTATGGACCGTTGCTTCCGTTGGTCAAGATACGGATAGCATGTCTACAGCCGCTCTAAGGCAAGGTTGTTCTGCCTTTAGTCTAAGTACTAATAATCCAATAGATTGCCGTATCCCAGTGATGCTCAGAGCTCCAACTGGACTCAAATTTGAACCTTCAATCAAGGATGCCACTGACCCAGGGCACAGAGAAATAATGACTCTTGGAGCAGCCTCGACATCAGCATTTATTGATACACAAGGAAATGGAGATCCTGGCGACCCACTAAATCCCGCTCCTGGAGATTTAAAATTAATAATACGCTTTGATTATCATAATATTACAGTATTAGATCAAGTAAGCAGCGGAGGTAGTGGAAGTACACTTTCAGGAGGAGTCGATGAACTCTCAGTATCTGGAAGTATAACATTTGTCGCAGATGAAGAAGCCTTTTCTAATCGCCTATGGACTTTAGATGAAGCAAAGAAAACAGGATTACGCGAATCATGTATTGTTGAAAACTGTTGGAATCAAGAAATTAACAGTAATAGTGATTGGTTAGGCAATGATAATTATTTCAATGCACTAATACATGATATGATGGAATTCGATAATTCAGAATTATCTGCCAAAATTAAGAATGGCGATTTCTCAGGAGATAAATCAAATTTCCAAATAGTTTTTGATGAAAGTCGCCACATAACTGGTGTAATTTCTGCTCCTTTTGTTGAAACTATGGGGACAATTGTTTTGCTAACTTCTAATACCTTTTTGAAATGGTTAGTAGTTCTCAATGTTGGTTTATTATTACTAGTAGCAATGATGGTAGTGCCAGAAAAAGAGAATTGGCGGCACGTCTTCGATTTAACCAGATTCTCTGAGAGGCCAGAGAAATTAGATCCTAAAACATATAGGACACGTGTCCAACAGGCACTGTTTACCAAAATCAGAGTCCATCACGATTTGTCTCGTGATCAAATGGCAACAAAACCTCCGGCAGAAGTCCAGTCGATGATTGGAGATCCACGTCTTGTGGAATTGGCTTATAGCCAAAGCCGTACATACACGCCCAAGGAGTTACGCCAGATGATGCAGGCAATTCGTCGTTGGGGTAAGAAAAATTAATTAAATGGAGATATAAATATGAATGCAACACCACCAGCAGATGCACCACCAGCACCGCCCTCAAATGCCACAGATGCTGCTTATGCAAAGAAGGCAGCCGAAGCCCGAGGCTCATCTGAAACAAATGAAAAATTAACAGCAGTTGGAGCAATAGCACAAGCAATTGGCACAGAAGTTCAGAAAGTAATTATTGGAAAAGCCCACGTTATTGACAATGTATTAGTTAACATTTTGTCAAATGGGAATCTTCTTTTCGAAGATTACCCAGGTCTTGCTAAGACTCTAATGACTAACACATTCGCTGATGCACTGGGATGTGACTTCAAGAGAGTACAATTTACTCCGGATTTGTTACCTGCAGATATTACGGGGACAAATATTTACGATGCCAAGAAAGGGGAATTTACATTCAAACCAGGTCCTATATTTTGTAATCTTCTTTTATCTGACGAGATCAATAGGGCCCCTCCAAAGACGCAAGCCGCTCTTTTAGAAGCCATGCAAGAGAAACAGGTAACTATTGGTACTGTCACTCATAAGCTACCAGCACCATTCTTAACAATGGCTACACAGAATCCAGTTGAGCAAGAAGGTACTTATCCATTGCCTGAGGCGCAATTGGACAGATTTATGTTTAAAATGAGTGTTGGATATCCTAGTCGTGCAGATGAAGATGAAATCCTAGCACGTCGTATCGAAAGAAAGAAAGACGCTGTTGAAGTTGAAACTATCACTGATCCTGCGCGTGTTGTTGCAATGCAACAAGCTATAGAAGATGTATACGTAGATCCAGCAGTTAGAATGTATATGGTTGAGATAGTTACCCAAACTCGTGAACACAACCAAGTTCTGGTTGGCTCATCTCCTCGTGGTTCACAAGCACTGTTGAAGACTAGCCGTGCTGCTGCCGCAATGAGAGGACGTGATTTCGTAACACCTGATGATGTAAAATCGATAGCAAACCTAGCTGTAGCACACCGTTTAATCTTAAAACCAGAGCATCAGATAAAGGGAGTAAACACTGAAGATATAATCAAGGAAATACTGAGAACTGTTCCAGTTCCAACTGTTTGATTATTCTGACGGAGTTGTTGGAATTATGGCATGGAGTAGAAAATCCGCGATGTTCGCATCTTTAGCGGTAGCTCTCTATCTCCTCGGTTTAGTTCTAAGGAACCAACAACTAGTTACTGTAGCAGTAGTGTTACTTTCTTTCTTAACATGGGCAGCATTTCGTACCAGTCATGCCGATGTCTCATCTTCAGGTAGGAGAATTGATGATACACAAACTGACGAAGGCGTAGAACTGCAAAATATTTTGGCCATGCGCAAAGTTTCTTCTTCGAGAATTTTCGAAGATGGTGAAATTGATGTATCTCTAAGGCTTCAAAATAGATCAAATACATCTAAAGTATTGGAAGTTAGGGACCGCGTCCCTGAAGTTATGAGAATAAAGAAGGGTGCTAATTATGTGCTGATGGAATTGGGGCCACAAAGAGAAACTGAAATATCATACACCATAGAAACGCCACTAAGGGGTTTCTATACTATCGGCCCTGTTTGTGTGAGAGTACAAGATGCCTTTGGATTATTTCACAATGAGAAAGAAATTCATTTGTATGAGGATTTTCTCGTTTTCCCTAAAATGGAGGACATTAAAGATGCAATGATTAAGAGTAGAGTTCCGAAAATTTTTACCGGTGCAGTAAATATCAGAAACCCGGGCGAGGGTTCAAATTTTTACAATCTAAGGGAATATATTCCTGGAGATCCAATGAAGAAAGTAAATTGGAAGGCTACTGCTAGGCAAGATGGAAAAATGATGGTGAATGAATTCGAAAAGGACGCTGTCAGTGATATCATATTAATTGTCGATAGTAGAAAGATAAGTGAAACAGGGCCGGTTAGTAGAAACTCTTTGGTCTACAGTACAAGGGCAGCAGCAAGTCTTTCCCAGTATTTCTTGTCTAGAAGAGATTCTGTTGGCTTAGTATTATATGGAGATGAAATAACCTCTGTAGATAGAGACACAGGCAAAAAACAACTGTATGTATTATTAACTAAATTAGCCGGTTCTATGGCAAAAGGTAATACTCCACTGAAAATTGTTACCAACCGAATAATGCCACATATCAATAGAGGAAGTCCAGTTATACTATTATCGCCTCTTGAAGAAGATCCAACTATAGTTGATGCAGTTAGGGATTTAAGATCTAGAAATTTTGAAGTTACTGTACTTTCTCCTAGTAGTCTAGAATTTGAGTTTGATGCTAGGAGACTAGATAGGACTGGATATGAAGTTCTGAAAACTGAGAGAGATATTTTGATGGCAGAGTTAAGGGGGTTAGGGGCCTATGTGATGGATTGGGAACCAGACATGATGCTCAATACCGCTCTTACTGGGGCAAGAGGATTTTGAGGTGATTTAATGGCTGAAGAAAATAAACCTCAAACTAGCGATACCGCGCATCTTTACGACAGTACTACTCTCCGCTCTTCCGCTCCGAGTAGGAAGGCTGCTGCTGGAAAACAGAAACAAAACACAGAAATTCCTATGGATGCCATTCCTGAAGTACATGTGCCTGGATGGGTAGAATCAATATTTGGAGGTCCAGTAATCAGTTCAATGAAATTCCTTCCTCCGGATAGAATGGTTACTTCATTACAGTTGGCTTCATCAATAACATTAGTTCTATTGTGCTTCTTAACTTTCATGATAACTCCAGTTACAGGGACGGCATGGTTCGCAATTTCTAATATGGTAGGTTTAAGTTTCTTTGGAGGGCTCTTTCACTTTATAATAATATGAATGGTCCTAATTGGGTTGATGTATGGTGTTTTC
>PCAI01000020.1 GCA_002731195.1 Methanobacteriota archaeon
AAAATTGGAGGCCGTCCTTCAACAATTGAGTCTGATAACCATAAATCACTTCCGTGTTGAAATCTAGAAAGAGATTTGAGTTTCTCCAAACGATGAATACTTTCTTTTAATTTTGGTAATTTAAAATCCTCAATGGCTCTATTAACTTCATCATTAAGCATAGAAAGTGCTTCCTGAGAACCAGCAGAATACTGCCCTCGAGTATTGATTATATCTACTTCACATTTCCCAAAATCTACTCCTGAATGATTTATTATTCTAGAATAATTAACTCTATTTACTAAATTGAAAAACATTTCCTTTATAATTCTTAATTCATCCATATCCCACTCCCCAGTAACTGGGATATCGTAATTACTTGCAGGCCATATATCTTCCAGTTCTCTAGGGACGAGTCCGAGTGGCGCAGTAACCATTATTTCATGTACACTTCTCGAGTTGATAGATTTTGAAAATCTTTGATGACTTTGTGACAATCTGTAAGGCTTTGATGCCGAGCAAGGCAGTAAAACCAGCACTTCTGTTTGATGATTAGGAGGCGTATGCTCGAAAGAAATTCTCCTATGCCAATCTTGGATTAAAGGATCTAAACGACTAGTAAAAGAATTACAACGTAATCTGGCCTTGTTCCCTAATATTCTTGAAAGTCCGGCTCGTCCACCTTGGTAATTACTCATTTTTTTATCATGGAGCCTTAGTCTTTCGACCGATCTTGGGCTAGAAATACTTTGTTTCTCTGCCAATTCCCTTAGAGAACCGTCCCTTATAGCTACTCTAGTTGCAGAAATTGATTTACTCCATTCCTCACATTGGGACTCCATATCTGCCGCCTCATTAATCGAGTAATCTACTTCTCGTGGCCCTAGGGAAGTAAGTAGAACGTTGAGAGCAGCTGCACTTCTGGAACGAGATAGGTCAAACAAATCAACTCCTAACCAAGAAAGAAGTGCACAATTATCTGGCCCGCCTATCCCGGGTGTCCAAATAAGAGATGAAGGGAATTTAATCCTTATAGAATCTATAGCATCAATTAACATTCCTTGGTTTTGTACTAGTTGAGGAGAGTCAACTAAAACAACTATAGAGGGATTAATATCATCACTAAGTAGAGATTTATCATGATGCAGTGATTGCCAAGAAACCAATAATACTTCTTCTCCCTTGCTTGACTTACCTGAGTCAGAGTCAACAAGACTCGGAGGGAGGATTAGTCCTTCAACAGATGACCAAGTATCCATAGTATCAAATGGGTAACAAAATTTTCCTCGGGTACTGATAGAAACTTCAGCAGGTAAAGAGGATGCTTCTCTTGATGAAATAAAAGGTGCTATTGAAATGGGGAGTAGTGGATCATCTTTGTTTAGGACAATGGCAGGAGTCCATGAAGTAGGATTCTTCCTATCGCCCAAGGAAAATATACGAGAAAAACGCATTCGAGAATCTACGCCTCTTGCTAAGGGACGTACCGACATAGTGATGACGAGTGATGCATTTCGCTTGAAGGATTCTAATGTAAAGAGGCTCTCGATAAAACGTGGGAAGAGTAGCGGCGTATGTTTTTACCATTATTTTAGTAATTTCATATGCCCTAATCGAAGTAAATGCTGAAAGTGAACAAAAGAAAGAAGTTGTTGGTCATTCAGTCAATACCACTGGACCCGTGTGGATAGAATACAAATGTGAGCAAATTGCCTGCCAGGGAATGGAGTTGATTGTCAATAACAGCGGATTAATCCACAAACATTCAGATATACACAACGTAGAATGGGAAGGATTAGTCGATGGCGTGATGTCATGGCGATTACTGGTAGATCAAGTAGTTGATGAGAATGTAATAAGTTTTGATTCCATAATTAGTAACCAAACATGGAGTGAAGAAACTGATTTGCCTGATATAGTACCATCACCTAGTCAACAGGAGGATTTTAGAGAAATAGAAACATTCTCTCAATGTCAAATGAATTATTGTGAATCCAATGATTTAGAAACTGAGGGAATTGTTTTCACTGGTGCTTTAGGATCTCTCAACGATAAAGATGCAATTAGAATAGTAGGGAATGAGGGGGATGTGATATTACTACCAAGATTTAGATCTTCAAATGAAATGGAAATAGAGATATGGATGAGAAATAATGAGATAAAAGAACGTATTAAGAGTTTAAGTTCTGACCATAATGAAGAATATTTCTTTGAATATCCTGAAGGTGAACTATGGTTAAGAGTGATTTCTTCTGTTGAATCGGAATATTCTACATATGAATTTGAGATTATTAGATATGATGCAGGTAGAGAGTCTCCTGACTCACGAGAATTGACTAATCCGTGGTCGCATGGTGAATCTTTAGGATTCAATGGCTCTTATCAAGGTCATTTAGCTGCTTCAGATATTGAGGGCGATTCTGTTCTGATTGAATTGGGATCTAAGATGAATGTAAGTCCTGTTTGTAATTTTTCAAATGATATTATTTTGGATATAATACTTCATGAGATTAACTCAAATGAAATTAAATACTTAGAAAATATAACCTCGTGCCCTGAAACAATAGATTCAACAGATATGACTAAATCGATAGAATTTAGGATGAAATCTAATTATACACAATCATGGTCAATAGAAATAAATACAGATAATTATGGAGATGGTAAGAATATAGGAGATGCTCCTGATTCTATTTGGCAAAATGGACTAAGGGATGAGCGTTGGGAATTAATAGACAATGGTGTGAATGAATACTATGGGAGTTTAGGATTTCAAGATTATGTAGATATTTTTGCATTTGAAATTATCAACAGAAACGGATCAAATGTTTACTTCAATGATACAGAAGGTGAAGTAAGTTTCAAAATTTTAGTCCTAAATCAAACTAATGGAGCAATAATTAATTCTACGAACGGTTCTTCAATTATCGCTCCACAAGGAGTTCATGTAATTAGAATTGAGAAAAATAGTGGTAACTCGGAATTAGTGAATTACCGCTTTAGCGTACCAGAACTTAGCGATTATGAAATAGAAAATAGAGAATTAGAAGATTTGTCAAGAATGTTTACAGATTTCTATATAATAGTTGGAATTATGTTCTTAACACCAATGATAATGGTAATCTGGTGGAATAGAAATACTATCTTTAAAGGGGATAAGGGCATTATTCGCATAGAACAACACGAGTTGATGATGTTAAACAGATTGAAAGATAGGATAGTAAAAAAGATAGATAAAGAAGCAATCACTTCATCATTGCACCAACTGGGCGATAGTCCATGGGACTCAGTGATACAGGAATGGGGTAAACCAACTCTTAGGCATATGACAGAAAATCTAGAAATATGCTTATGGAAAATTAGTAATGTCGATATTTTACTAGGAATAAAGATCAATAGAAATGCTTGGAATTTGGCAGCAATCAGAATATACTCTTCTGAAGGAGAATCAGTGAAAATAAAAACTATCACCCCTGATAAAATTTTTCAAGATGATGAAATATATTTGGATACTATAAAACCCAAAAGTAATGTATTTCTTAAGATAACATTGGATACTAAACCAACAAACATGAATTTTCAGATTTCGGGCATGGTTAATGGAGAACCAGTTGCAGCCTCTTCAAATAAAACGATAATGTGGGAAGAAGAATAAACTATTTTCCTCTTCGCTTATTTGCTTCCTGAATAATACTTTCTTCAAGAGAGTCAGAATTACTAATATCGGGTTTTAACTCTTTTAATTTATTTTTTAAAGATCTAGAAACTTTTTTTGGCATGTCTAATTTTAATAATACAGTTACTGATCCTCTTCCTCTACTTGACCTCATATGCGGCAAACCACGTCTTGGTAGTGCTATTGTATCTCCAGGTTTAGAATTTGGAGGTATTTTAATTTGGAGATCTTTGCCATCTATGTGCGATATTACAACAGTAGTACCTAGCAACAAATCTGTATAATTAACAGGTAGAGCCATAAGAATGTCTGCATCATCTCTCTCGAACCATGGATGATTCAAAACCTCTATCTCAATATATAAATTTCCATTTTCTCCTACATTACCACGAGGAGGTTCTCCTTGCCCAGTTATCTTTATTCTATTTCCTGTAGCAATTCCAGGAGGAACTGAAAATTTTATTTTCTTGTTTTGATAAGAACTACCCTCTCCATTGCAAGAATTACAAGGATTAGTCACTATTGTTCCTGAAGCATTACAAGACGGACAATCAGAAACTACTTGTTGGGCAAACGGACCTACTCTTTCTATTCTCTGAACTCTTCCTCTACCATTACAAGATGGGCAAGATCTTGTGCCATCCGAATCTTTAGAACCGCTGCCGTTACATTTCATACACGATGTTAATGCTTCGATTTCCAACTCATCATCAAGGCCATCGTAAACAGATTGGAAGGATATAGTATGCCTAACTAGTAAGTCTCCTCCTTTCTTTCTACGGCCATTAGACCTAGAGCTCCCAAAAATTTGGCCAAAAATACTTTCAAAGCCTCCTCCAAACAAATCATCAATATTGATATTGACGCCTTGAAAGCCACCTGGGCCAAATGGAGAACCCCCTGGCCTGTTATGCCCATAAGTGTCATACTTTCTTTTTTCTTCTGGATTAGAAAGAATGGCATAAGCTTCTTGAATTTCCTTGAACTTATTCTCAGCACCAGAGTCATCAGGATTTTTATCTGGGTGATATTTCCTGGCTAGACTTCGGAATGATTTTTTGATTTCAGAATCGCTAGCATCTTTAGAAATTTCAAGAACTTCATAGTAATCACGCTTCTCTACCATAATGAATCCCAACCTTTCCTAAACATCGACTTTTTTCAACCGTTCCCTTATCAAGAAAGATAATCACCACAAGCACCACAATAATTCGTATCGCCTTCATTTAAAGAGTGGCAAGAATTACATGTCACTAGTTTAGTACTTTTCTTTGGACTTGAAATATTCCATTTATTACCAATAGCAGAATTATTAACTTCAGGATACGCCTGTGTTTTAGTATCTTTTTTACTCTTTCTTATCTCCCTTAATGCAGCATTATCAATGATTTTATCCAATCTTCTCTTCAACCTTGAAGTCATAGACAATTTTTTGTTCTTCTCTTCATCTCCATCGTTTACTTCATCAGAAATTACCTCTGGATCTGTTCCAGATATGTTAGAAACGCTATCTTCAATCCTCTCCATATTGATATTTCCGATACTACCCTTCATCAACTGTTCAGATTTTAGAGCAGTCTTACCTCTAAGATTACTCTTTGCTTTTAATTCTAAGTCCCTTATTATGGAATCACTGTCTTCCCATAATCCCTTATTATCTAATTTATATGATTTGGACAGTTTACGGATGGCTTTTGAACGGTGATATTCATGGTCTTCGACAACTCTGTACTTCAGGAACATTATAATTCCCAGAAATATTGAGCATCCGTATGCAATTGATTTTGATAGTATATCATCAGAAAGTACGCTATCTAAAGCAGGTAAGGAGGCCCTTAAAGCAGTAAGACAAAAGAGTGGAGCAGAGATAAGGGCGAGAGAGACCAAAGGCGAACGTTCTGCCATGGCCTTGCCTCATAATTTACGGTTTGAAGTATTCGTGTATATGTAGCATTAATAGATAGTAATAATGGCCTAATGTCTTCTGGGCCTTATTATGGTGTGCAAGATAAAAGTCTCTACAAAAATTCAACCGCATGAAGATGCAGAGAAAATAGTTTATTCCATAAATAATATTTTTCCTGATTGGCAGCCGGATAACATTCCAGAAAGAGAAGTTTTTCCGACCAACAGAGAGATGATAGAAATAAGCGGCTATTCTAATTCTCTTGATACTTTTATGAAATCAGTTATTTCACAAAGAATATTAGATACTGCCTTCGATGCTATGACAATGAAAATAAATATTAATAAGACAGAATTTTCGATATCTAGACAAGCTGCAATAAAGGGCAAAGTATCATTCATAATAGATGAGAAACCATTAGGCGGAGTAATGATTATTGAAATAGAGAAGGAAAATTTGGAAATATGGCTCGAAGATGAAACATGGCACCCTGGTAGAGAAGAAATTCCACGACAAGTGAAAGACGGTTTGGCTATGGATAGAAGAGGAGAACCAGTAGAATGGTTTGATAAATTTGGTAATCCAACTATTTCGGAAATATGGGAAGAGGAATGAATGACTCTTTAGTGGATTATTATAACGTTAAATTGATTGCTGAAGACAGGTGGGCTTGGTTGTGGCAGAAGAATACGCAGTCATCTTACAGCCCGAAGAGGATGAAATAAATCGTCTAGGCGTGGTGAGAGTAATATGGAGAGAATTAAGTGGAGGAGTTGGCCCATGGGGTGCTTTTAGACCAATTTTTTCCATACTTGTTTCCTTAGTGCCCTTCGTGTATCTGGGACAACATTTCAATGGACAACATAGTAAGGCATTAGGATGGTCTCTAATGCAATTGCCTTTGATATTAACAGTATTACTTTTCCCGATATTATATATTTGGTCGATATTAGATTCTTGGTGGTTTTCAAGCAAAATAATTGCTTCAAAGAATATATCTCAGAATTAAAAGTTCTCAGGCAATACTATGGGACTGAAAAGATGTCCTGGCTTAGTAGATTCAGATAACTGAGTACGAGTTATTAATTCCCAATCTCTTAGTAATGAAATAGCATTTATGAAAGGTAGTTCTGTAGAATTGATAACTGTTCGAATAATTGTATCAAAAATATCCATCCTATCTGTATCGACATTTTTTAATATTGTCTCCAGTGAGAATGAAGAAATGTCAGATAATCTCTCAGAATTTTTAACTGGAGAAGGTGACATTATTGAATCTGGTATTTTCTCGTTTTCTTTTTTCGCCTCAGAATCCAAAGAATTAGATAGAATTCTTATGTATTTAGACAGAACTAGCGAAACCTCTACCAATGGGAGATTATATTGATTGACAAAATTAACCATGTTTTCTTGAAGAAATAATAATTTATCTTCCACTGAAGAATCTGTCCCAGGTATCCCATGACTGGCTTCAGACATGCCCATGGGAGAGTGTATATACAAATTAATTAGATACTATGTTGTACGGTTATCATACCTTATAGGAGAGCCACTATTCCCCCTAACTCCATCTAACAAATCATCATTTATTTCAAAATAGTCATTGAGCCAATCCCCATCAGTGTCCCAGTTTCTTGGATCTGTACCATCAGCAATCATGTCACCATCTAAATCTATATTCCACCAGCCAAATACATATTCTCCAAGGCCGATATTAGGGAAATGATATTGATCACCTGCAAATCTATTGTATTGATCGGTCCAGGCACCATTTGTTAAAATGACATCGTCGGAAGAATTAATAATTTCATAATTTTCATCATTATCATTTATTATTAGAGAATATAAAGAGTCGGTATCACTTATCCTATACATGCGTAAATAATTGGAAGATATTGCAGTATTTCCTGAACATGTCCCTAACAAAGACTGTCTGAGTTGCCACCATTCTTCAACGATATCTCCTGAACAATCGTACAATCCAGCAGCACGAACAAGAGAGGGTGATGAGAGAGTGGCATTAACTGTTGCATAATATTCTTGGAAGTTAGTGTATGGCTGATAGATACAGGACCCTGAAGAACAAATCCAATCTCCATCATTATCTGCATCTTGTCCTGCATCATCTGGATTAGTGGGGTCATGAGTAAACCAAGTCCAATTTAATGTTGGTTTAGAAATATAGCCCTTTGAAACATCTACTGGTTTCCAATTAGTAGAAGATACTTGATACCATTCTACTGCTATTTTTAGGTAGGATGACCAATTGTCATTAGTTTCATTCCATCCTCTTGAGTATTCATAAAAATCGGGCATCATATCTCCGTCAGTGTCATTATCTAGTGGATTAGTTCCATATTTGAATATTTCACGGCCATCAGAAAGACTTCTATCTCTAACATAATTTGTTACTAAACCATTTTCAAATATTGGAAGCATAATTATTGAGTCGTCATCTGTATCATCATCAAGAGGGTTAGTTCCATTTTCATATTCCATGAGATTATTGAAGTATAATTCTAGAATTCCGGACTCTATTTGGTTGTTTTCTGACGCTGGAATGAATTGTCTGTCAATCCATTGACCTTGATGGGCAGGAGTGTCAACGAAGGATCGATCATACCACCCATCAGAGTCAGGATCATAAAAGGCATCCAATGGATTCAATGGATTTAGTGACCAACGATAGGCGTTTACAGGCAATATCTCTCCATATACTGAGTAGCAATACTCCCACCCATCCGGCATCCCATCCCTATCTGAATCAGCATCATTCGGGTCACTAATTCCAGCTAAACTGATATTGAAATTATTATAGTCTATTTCATTTATCAGACCTGCTTTCTCTGAAGAAGATATACTCTTTGAGGAAAATAAAGAATACAAGATGCTCGCTGCAGACGACTGAGATAATCCATTCTCGTCAATTTGAGCGTTGATGGCATCCATGCCATATGAGATAAGTCCTGAACCATTTGGAATAGTATCTATTGCAAGTCTTTTGCCATAGATTCTTGAATCATACTCGGCTAAATTATCAAAAGACTCCGAATCAGATATTTCACCATCTCCATTGCAATCGAAAGAGTCTCCGTCGGAGTCAATATTCACATCATAATCAGTCAAGGGATTCATGGACCAAGAATTATTTTCAAGATCCCACTCAGTAAACCAGTATTCATAACCATCACTCATACCATCTCTATCTGTGTCTTGGGAATTGGGGTCGGTAATTCCAAATATAGATTCCAAGAGTGGTTTTGCTGGCTCTCCAGACTCCCAGTCAATGAACTGCTGCATGGCCAATTCGGCCCTGCCTTCCTTAGCAAAAATAATTCTATAAATTCTATTTATTGATTCTTGATAATTTATTGCATTGGCTTCATTCCAAAATTTAGGAGCATCGTAAGGAGATAATCCTCCATTTGCAGGATTATTATTTGTCATATTCAATTCTACAATATCAGTTATACCATCATAATCAGAATCATAATAACCGTCACCTGGGACTAATGGATTTAGAGTCCATACTTCATCGGTTGAATTCCACTGAGTAAAAATTAATTCGATGCCATCTAAGATGCCATCTCCATCGGAATCGGGATTATTTGGATCTGTAGTAAGTCCAGTTAAATTTATTTGATCCTCTGAGATGAAATCGCCAAATGATAATGCTGAATCGGCACCTATCCAAGGTACAGGAGTTATTTCACCTAAAACACTCATTAAGAAGAATTGAGGTGATGAAATAGAATTACCAATCTCACTTAAATTTGTTGAAATTGAATTATATTCTTCCCAATTATTCATTCCATCTCCGTCAAAATCCTCTAAATTATCTTTTTCATTGACCGGATTTAAAGACCATTCTTGTTCAAAAAGACTCCACCTAGCATGATAAAACTCCCATCCATCTGGCATACCATCTCTATCAGAGTCGGCTTTTAAGGGGTTAGAAGATCCCACATCTGAAGAAATCATGCCATCAACAAGAAGGGCATAATATTGAGTAGATTGATTACCAAATGAAGAATCAGCCAGTCCTTCCCAAGATTCATGAGATAATTGTGTTGAGAAATTATCAGGGTAAGGAATTCCTGAAGTACCAGATTGGTACAAAATATCTGACATCAGATAATATTCCATCCAATTGACCAGCTGTTCACTTAGTTCCAATATTCCATCATGATTAACGTCATATCCATCTCCATCCGGATTACTCAAATAATCGGACCCGTTTAATGGATTTATGCCTGCATTTTTTGGCAACCAACTACATTTATACCTAGCCTCCCAACCATCAGGTATCGTATCTCCATCAGAATCAATTGAGTTAGGATCTGTACGAGACCAGTTCAAAGCTGCTTCGGCAGATTCTCCATGACTATCCAATCCATCTCTTCTCGCTAAGTCGAGTAAATTACTCCACTTATACTCACATAAATTATTCAAACCATCTCCATCTGCATCTTCATCGGCATCCAAAGGATTTCTTGGATCCAATGACCAAGAATTTCCGCCAGTGTAAGTATCTCCAATCCATCTCCTATTCTCTATTTCCCAACCATCTGGCATACCATCGCCATCTGAATCAGGATTTGTTGGGTCGGTTGGACCATCAGTTCCACCACCAGTTCCAGAACCAAGCCATCCTTCCATATGGACTTGAAGTGCAGAAATACCAATATTTTCATCACAGATATAATCACTATTTAGATAATGACAGTCGAAAACAGTTGAATTAGTAAACCAACCCCAGTATTCTTCTCCGTCAGTAAGGCCATCTCCATCTGAATCCATATTTCTTGGATCAGTGCTATTTACTCCTGCCTCAGATATAGAACTGAATCTATATTCATCTAAGTTGGTCCATAGCCTATCAAATAAGACTCCATCTTCTGTAAAGTATCTTACTCCGTCGTAATCAGGATCTCTATCGCCATCAAATGGATCTGTAGGATCTAAACCATTGATAAATTCCCAACCATCACTCATTCCATCCAAGTCAGAATCATTCGATAATGGGTTCAAAGATGCTATATTCATATAATTTCCAGGAGAAATACCAGCAAAAATCCACTGCTCTCCTTGATTCTCAATCATTGCTAGTGAAGTAACCAGGCCCGGTATTCTTGTCTGATTGAGATACATTCCAAGAATTCCGTCTTGGGCACTGCCTTCCAAACACCATGATCCGTAAGTTGATCCTATAGTCACCATTCCTTGGTATGAAAATATAGATCTTATGTCATTGGCGCCATCGAGAAGATTTTCTATATTCAACATTCTATCACTATTGAAGGCCTCAGTGGGCTGAGACACTATAAGATCCAATTCAACAAGGTAAAGCCCTCCTGACATCCCTAACCATAAACCAGGGGTTGTGCCATCAACATCTTCTTTTTGTAGAATATTGACTCTAGGAGTAGATGTAGAATCATAAATATTTTCGTTNATAAAATATTCAGCATTGGATCTATTGAATATCCAATAAGGATCNCCNATAGAGTCTGTTCCATCTGTAGTATTCCAAGCAATTAGTCCCGAGTCGGTGCCGAGTAATAATATAGGAATTCTGCCTTGCATATCAATATGAACAGATGTAGTGATAGATGCATTTTCATCATCTACCAGATTGGAAATTTTGCTTAAATGGTTTATCTTTACATCCTCAACTGAATTTTCAAAATCCTCAAATAATCTAATTGTCCATGCATCTGAGTCACTAGCTATTAGGATATTTAAGTCGTCACTTTGAGTCTGGAGTGTAGAAATTACTTCTATTGAACCTAAACTAAATACTTGCTCGGATTCAGCAAAAGGTAGTCCGTTTACTAATTGAATTGTATGCAATCCCTTATTAGTACCAAATAATAAATAACTTTTATCTCCTAATTCATATCTCTCCATGACATTCATCTCCGTACCATGTTCTAAGTGAAACAGTGACGAAGTTTCTCTGAAAGGATCTAATGCCGTAATACCATATTTAGAACCTACCAGCAACCTATCTCTTTGAGAATCAGGAATTATCTTATGTATTGAAGTATCAACAAATGCAACATCGGATTTGTAGGTCAAAGAAATCAATTCTTCATCCGCAGAATTCAGTCTTACTCCTGTTATTCCAGGTATGACCCCAAATCCTGAATCTGAATCAACCAAATATTCTTCATAGTTGCTAAATTCTTCACCCCAATGAGAAGTTGATGTCGTTATATCAGGAGTTATGTAACCATCCCTGTTCTCATCCCAACCATCAGAATCTAAGTCAATTATTGCGTCTGAAGAATTTCTAGGATCAAGGCCATTATATGCTTCCCAACCATCTGGTATTCCATCTCCAAGTGAAGTAAGTTCCAACGCTTCAAAGTCAGACCAAACATAATAATCAGAGTCTGCAAATCTTGGGTCTGTCCCCAACCAACCATCATCCAGTGTTGCTCTTTGGTATTCAGTTTGGCAGGAGGAGCTCAAACCTTGAATCTCTCCAACGCACCAAAGTCCATCTCTCTCAGTTACCCAATCATCTGGAGAGCCAAAAAGATACTCTTCAGTGTTAGTGAATCTCTCGCCCAAATCTATAACTCCATCTTTGTTGAAATCAAATCCATCTCCACATCCCCAACTAAAGTCTGCTTCACATCTATCAAAATCATCTGTCAAATCTTGTGGATTAAGAGGGTCAAAGTATAAACAATCCCAGGCATTTGTTAATGGATTCATAGAACCAACTCCACCATTAGTGCACATATATATCTCATAACCGTCAGGTAAACCATCGCCATCAGTATCCGCTATACGTGGATCCAGATATTCTCTCAATCCAGAGATAGATTCTTCTGGAGATTTGCCAGTTAGTGAATTTCTTTTTTCAGAATCTAAGCATGAATCCAGAGTAAATGGCCAACAATACTCCATTAAAGCGGTCGCACCATCATTATCGCGATCAGTTACATTATCAGTCGCATTGTAAGAATCTAGTCCTTCGATAACCATGTTGAAAGAATTAATTTGAAGATTAACATCTTCACTGAAAATAAATTCATGCATATCTGGAATCATATCTCCGTCTTGATCTGTTATTGGCGGATCTGCTCCCTCTGCTATATTGGGGTCGATAGAAGAAACTGACGATTGAGGCCTTGTTTGTGAGACAAATGCTAAACTAGCCAGCATAATGAAAGATAATAATAAGGCACTTATTTGTTTACGGCGCATTGTTACCACCCAATTAATAGATTTAGCAGAGTAAACTGATTTATCATACTGATGGAGCGTAGTTCGGACAGAAATAAAAAACAATTGATTTGGAAAATTAAAGATACCTCAAGAAAGCGATTGTTAGATGGTTAAAAAAACCATTTATTCATAGACTAATATACTCTGCCAATGAACATTACATGACTCTCAAAATTACACATCTTGGTTCAGGAAGTAAAGGTAACGCCACTTTACTTAGCACAGATCATGAAAATGTATTAATTGACTGTGGTTTTTCTCTAATTAAGACTGAAAAAAGACTAGGAAGTATTGGGCTAAAGGGAGAAGACATTAGTGCAATCATAGTAACTCATAATCATGGAGATCATTCTAGATCAGCAGAACGTGCTTCGAAGAAATGGGGTGCAGAATTACATTGCAATATAGAGACAGCAATTAGGATGGGTTGGGAACCGATTAGTACATGCAGAACGTTTAACAATTTAGATAGAGTTGAATGTGGAGATGATTTTAGTTTTATAGGCGTTCCAATTCCTCATGATAAAGCAGATAATGTGGCAATAATTACAAACAGTGGCAGAGGTGAAAAGGCTGCTTTCCTTACTGATTTGGGAGAATCAACAATGGAGTTAAAGAAATATCTTGAAGGTTGTAGGCATATATCAATAGAAGCAAATTATGATCAAAAAAAATTGTTCATGAGTAGCTATCCTGAAGTATTGAAGAGGCGGATATCGGGCAGAGGAGGGCACTTATCTAATTTTCAGACAGGGAAATTACTTTCAGAAGTAATGCATTCAAAATTAGAGAGCATAGTTCTATGTCATTTGTCAGATAAAAATAATGCCCCTCATCTTGCAGAAAGCGAAGTACTATACCACATTGGAGACAGATATAATGGAGATATT
>PCAI01000021.1 GCA_002731195.1 Methanobacteriota archaeon
CTACAACTCATGAAAACTATGAGTCAAATGAGAGTGATTGCGAAGCAGCAGGGCATGTTTGGATGGAAGATGAGGATCATGATGATCATGATGACCCTACTCCTCAAGAAATTATAGACTCGTTTGATTCTAATAATGATAGTAAACTATCATGGGATGAATTCTGGCTTCATATCGAAGAAGACGAACATGATGGCCATGATGATCACAATGAAACTGATGACCATGATGATCACAATGAAACTGATGACCATGATGAGGAAGAGGCTCTAATGGAGTTATTCAATGCATCAGATAATGATGGCGATGGATTACTAGATTTGACGGAGTTGGATTACTTTATCCATGCACTAGAAGAACACGATGAACATGAAGAGGAAGAGGCTCTAATGGAGTTATTCAATGCATCAGATAATGATGGCGATGGGTTACTAGATTTGGCGGAGTTAGATCACTTTATCCATGTACTAGAAGATCACGATGAGCATGAAGGAGTTTGCCATAACACGACAACTCATGAAAACTATGAGTCAAATGAGAGTGATTGTGAAGCAGCAGGGCATGTTTGGATGGAAGATGATGACCATGATGACCATGATGACCACAATGAAACTGATGAACATGATGAACATGCTGTTGGCTATGTTAGTATCCATATTGAGGCCGAAGGAGATTATGGCTTTGCACTACCGATGGATGTAGAATTCTATATCTTGAGTGAGGATTCCCATGAGGGGCATGATCATCACGGACATGATGAAGATGGACATGATGAAGATGGACATGATGAAGATGGACATGATGAAGATGGACATGATGAAGATGGTACAATAGATGCTGGAGATGATGACAGTTTCATGTACGACCCACATAGCTGGCTTGACCCAGTAGCATTTGCTGCTCAAGTTGATGTAGTTCTGGAAAAATTAATTCTTACTTTCCCTAATGGAACTAGTAATTTTACTGAAAATGCTAATTCTTACAAAGTACAATTACAAGATTTAGATGATAAATATGAAGCTGCATTTGGAGATGCAGGGACTTGTTTTGTAGGAGGTCATGAAAAAACAATTGTAGCAAATCACAATGCATACTCTTACATCTCTGCAAGATATGACATCGAAATAATTACTTTGTACGGATTAGATCCAGAAGGAGAACCTTCACCAGAAGATATTATCGGAGTCATCAATCATATTGCAGAAAATAATATTACAGTTTTGTTCATTGAAGAGTTCACTAGTCAAACTGCTGTTAATAGCATTGTAGAAGACACAGGAGTGGTAGTAAATACATTGTACACAATGGAAATGGCTCCAAGTAATAATGATGATAACTACATGACGATGATGAATAAAAATCTTAATAATATTGTAAATGGAATTGGATGTTAATTAGAAATTGTTAACTAAAATAATTATGATAAGAGAGTGGTGAAAGTATGAATATGATAGATTACTTTCCAATTATCTTAATTACGACTTTATTTTCAACTATATCTTTGTATTTGATGTTTGAATTTTATAAATCCAGAAGAGTGGTGTGAAGTTAAATACATCATCTTACATGGGGTTTTTGAATGAAGTCGGCACTGATAGAGGATAAAATTCTGAAAAGTCCGATTCTTGAAATAGATAATTTATCTGTTATGCGTTCAGGGAAATTAATTTTGAAAGATATTAATATGACCGTTGATAAAGGAGAATTTATTGGCATAGTAGGTCCAAATGGTAGTGGGAAGTCTACACTTCTGCTAACTATTCTTGGAGTTTTAAAGGCTCAAGAAGGAAGCATAAGGATATATGATTCTAATCCTATGTCAAGGAATCTGTATGGAAAAATTGGCTGGGTATCTCAAGCTGCATCAAATCTGCCCAAGGAAGTTAGAATAACAATACGTGAGTTGGTGTATTTAGGCACTGTAAATGCTAAAAATATGTTTTCATTTTCAAATAAGAATCGTCGTGAGAGAGTTAAAGAAGCGATTAAAATGGTAGGGATACAAGATATTGAAAATGTTGATGTTGGTCGTGTTTCAGGAGGTCAACGACAACGTGCTGTAATCGCCCGAGCATTGGCAACTGAGGCTGAATTTATATTACTTGATGAGCCCTTAGTAGGAATGGATCATGAATCTAGGAATTCTTTATTGAAATTATTAGATAGATTTTGCCATGAAAGTGGAAAAACAATTATTATGGTATCTCATGATTTAAGTGCGATACGACAAACTGCCCATAGAATGATTTTCTTAGAAGAGACAATCAAATTTGATGGCATGGCGGAAAACTTTCCAGATTTGGAGAGTCTTGCCATTATGCGAGGGATTACCCAAGTTCATGAAGATGACCACAATCATTCGTATTCCGATACAAAGGAGAGAGTATAATGGGAATTGGCATAATTTTATCTGACTTATTTTTCCCATTTTTTGAATACATTGCACCGTCAGTACCTGGAGAGATTTTCCCCTGGTTCTTCAATGGAAAAAGTCCATCGTTACAACGTGCACTGCTTGCATCACTAATTGTCACCGCTATAGCGGGCTTTCTTGGAACATTCTTGTTAGTCAGAAATCTTGCAATGATTGGCGATGGTTTGGCACACGTTTCATTCGGAGGCATAGTGGTTGGAATAGTTCTTGGTGCATCATCGCCTCTGTGGTATGCATTGTTGGCTAGTATTATTGCTTCTATTTCAATCTATGAATTGCAATCAAGACAGATACTCACGGGAGATGCATCGATTGCTATTTTTATGACAGGCATGTTGGCACTAGGGCTGGTTATTTTAAAGGTCTCAGGCAGGGCCCTGACATCAGATATTCACAGTTACCTATTTGGATCTCAACTGTTGATAGATTCAGAAAATCTAGATATGATTGCATCTATATCCATTGTATCATTTGTATCATTATTCTTCATACGTTATGGGTTAATGGCAATTACTATTGATCCGTTATCTGCTAGAATACAAGGCCTTCCTGTTAGAGGAATAGGCCTCATGTTCAGCGTTATCACTGCAATAGTGGTCGTAAGCATGGTAAAAGTTGTAGGGGCTTTGCTAGTTACAGCACTACTAGTTACGCCTGCAGCAACTTCACAATTAATTGGCCGAAGTTTCAGATCATGCTTAATTTGGACACAATTATTCGGATTTTTATCCGTCATCACCGGACTATACATTTCAGCAGAGTTTGGAGCTGGTACTGGCTCAAGTATTGCTTTAGTTGCAGCAACTATATTTTTCACAGTTGCTATTTCTAACGAAATCATAAAAAATTTAAAATCTAAAAATAATACAAATTAGGTTACCTTTCCCGAAGCTGCGAGATAATTAATATAATACAACATGTTAAGATAAATATCTACAGATACTAGATTGGAAGAATTGGAATGATTAACTACCTTTATGATATTCTCTTTTTAATACCTGATGATATTCTTGAATTTTTACCACCATTTTGTATGTTATTTCTATTCGCAATATTTGCTGGTTTGCGGCCTAGACATATTATAAATTTCATCAAAGACCCGCCAATAGTCCCATACATTGGAGTTGGGCAAGTTAAATTGTGGTTTACAGGCGTATTTATTCCAATCTTAATTATTTTTATTATTATTATTTTAACATCGATATTTTCAATCGTTGATCAAATACAAACAAATGATTGGGTCGAAGTCGATGCTACTGTAGAGAATGCTGAAGAGCGAGGAGAGACTACATGTGATGGTGAAGGTGGTTGTACTACTTCGTATGATACACACGTCTTGTACTCATATAATTATAAAAATACAGAATATTATGGATATGAATATACCTATATTTCTGATGATTTTCCCGGTTTAGAGGAAGATTATCCTGAAGGACTTGAGATAACTGTATATGTGGATCCCAATAATCCCAGTGATTCTTTGATGGTAAAAGGATGGGAGGGAGTTTGGATTGAAATAGTAAAAATGATATCTATATTGGGTTTTATTTTTATCGCTTTATCTTCTTTCCTCTTTGTTTGGAGAGTGGCATACCAACTTCAATCTGCAGAAAATAAAAAAATTGCTAATGAAAAACCTGGAAAGAGTGGGCTTTGGAATGCAGGATTAATGAACGATTTTAGGGAAATTATTAGTTTCACAAAATTAATGAAAAAGGCCAATGAAGATGTCTATGAAGGAGAAGTTAAAACACTTAAATTTATGATTGATGGAGAAGAAATTAATAAAGAAGTAAGAAAATTAAATGATATATTTGAAGTTATGATGGAAATGGATAGAAATAGTATATTATATTTAGACGACAATGGCAAAATGGGAAGAAATATTGAATTTGATTTAGATACGTCTGGAGATGATGATATGATGGAAGTAAAGGAATTATTGGCTGGAGAATTGATCAGAGAGGAGACTATTAATTTAGATGATGATCCATTAAAAGCTGCGGAATTCATTTCTAGTGCATTGGAAGCTTCAGCCTCGGATGGCGATAAGCAATGGTGGAATTACTGAGAAGCATATCATTCAAAATTATTATCTACTAAACTTACTTCCAATGCTTCTGGATTTTCAAGAGCAACTATTCCCTTGATATTCTGATTTTCTTCTAGAGATTCTGGAGGTTTTGCAACCTTTATTCGTGTTCCGGATAATTTCACATTTTGGTTTGCAGAAACTTCTGGGGCATCGTGAGGGATGAAAACTCCTAGGCCACCAAATATACTGTGATGCACTACCAAAAGTACGCGCCCTTCGTCATCTACCTCTGAACGTACAATATGGAGAGTGCTACCATCTACCAGTAACTTATCTGCTTCACGCCAATCATCCCAATATTCTATTTCCGATTTTTCTTGATCTTTCATAGACTCTTTGATAGCCTCTTGGCTAGTTTTAACATCCTTTTCTTTATCCGATGAAACCTTATTCAAATTATCTAGAAATTTTCGGATTTTTACAAGTTGCTTATTCTCAGTTCCTGTNGCTGCAGTATTTGCAAGTAGGAGCATTTCCTTAATTTCCTCTGCTTTAGGNCTATTTACTTCCACNGCACATTCCAATGCTTCATCAAAAATTTCNAACGCAAACCATGGNCGATCAACACCAAGAAGTGAATGAGCAAGNTTCAGAAGTTGNTGAATCGCTCCCTCTTTATCNTCCTCAATNTGCTCCTCTAGCCTGNTCAAGTTGTGANGTAGCAATTTCTTCCTCTCCTGACAAGAATCTNGAAAGNGCTGCTGCAATCAAATAAATAAGATTAGGATGCCCTCTTTCCTTAGAAAGTTGATTGGCCTTATCGAAAAGTTCTGCAGCCCTATCATTAGACTCAGAAGAAAGATTCAGAAGTCCTAGCTGATAAAGTGTCTTCAATTCAGCTACATCATCTAGGCTAAGGCTTGATAGATATAATGATCTAGATAGATGTAATCTGGAAATTTCTATCCTACCCAGAAGTCCTGCAAGCATCCCGAGTACCGTCTCAAGCCTTGAAAGAGGGCCAGCAATAGCACGATGAGCTATTCCTGCAATATTATCATTCATTGAAGCTAATCCCAGCCCCACAGATTCCTGACAATTCCTCGATAATTCAACCAATTCTCCATATATTCTAGGTAAATCAGTCACTTCATCCATTTCTAAGATCTTCTCAAGCGATTGGTCAATTTCAGAAGCTGGATGACAAATTTCTGGTAGTTTTCCTAGTTTATTCTTTCTAGATGATTTGACCTTTTCACCCCTTAATATTCTTTGAAGAGTTCTTACCATTACTTCTTTCTCATCCTTTTCTTCTGCTTCATTAGTTGGGCTTGGTAAGTTTGGTCTGCTGGTAAGAAGACTGTCCACAAGCCAAGTAAGTTTAGACTGTACATCATATTCTGCTGCTCTGCTAATGGCATACCTCATTTCTGCTGAACGAACTCTTCTAGACAAGGCCTTCATTCGGCTAGAGTGCTGGCCTTTGGCATCTTCTGAAATCCTAAATAAGAAGGTAGAAGGAGGGCATGTATCAAAACCAAAACCTGCTTTTTCCTTGGTTGTAGTCATCTTAAAGTCGTCTGTGACTAGAGTTACTTTCTTTCCATCCTGGTGATACTTAGCAGCTAAAATCATTAGTGAAAGATCAACATCTTGCGGTGAAGCCTTCTCCCCAATTAGGGATGCAACACTTCTTATTTCCGCTTCAGAAACCTCTGATGTGATCATAATCTCTTGTAATGTTTCTAGGAGGTTTGGCCTTCCATCCCAAACTTTGAATCTGACATTTCTGACTTCTCCGTGTACTCCCGAAGTTACATGGATTACTCCCTGGCTTTTCAGCAGACATTTAGATAAATCATCCCTGAACTCCTTCTTAGCAAGATTACCAAAATGAATGAATGCATTCGAATCTACGACCCATGTTTTCTCTTCCATAATCTTATCTCGCACGAACCTAGGTTAAAGTGATTCTTGCCCTAGCAGAGGATGGTGGCGTTTGGGCTCTAAAGCATCTAGAAAGGATCGCCGAGTGTGGAGATCGGAATGGCAAGGATATGCTAGAATGGCAATATCAAAGATAAAAAGGCGAGAAAATAAATTATTTATCGGTTGACAAGGCCATAAAATAGAAAGATTAATGTAAAAATATCCAGACAATTTTTCATGAGTATAGTATACGTAGACATGGACAATGTACTGGTTGACTTTAGTTCTGGAATTAAAAAATTAAATTTAGATCCAAATACTAATAATTTAGATGAAGTAGATGGAATTTTTTCTTATATGACACCACTAAAAGGTGCTATAGAGGGATATAACAGACTTGTTGAATTAGGTCATGATGTTTACATTCTTTCTACTGCTCCTTGGGAAAATTCTTCTGCTTGGTCTGACAAATTAATTTGGGTAAAGAAATATATTGGAGAAAATGCAAAGAAGAGATTGATACTATCACATAATAAAAACTTGAACAAAGGACATTTCCTTATTGATGACAGATTAGCAAATGGTGCTGGAGAATTTGAAGGGGCGCTTATCAGATTTGGGAGTGAAGAATTTCCTAATTGGGATACGGTGATAAATTACTTTGAAAAATATACATTCAAAGACATATGAGGCCTCAAGGGAGAACGATGAACGTGTAATGAAGGGAGATTATTATCAACCCTGAGTTTACAAAGCAAGTTTATGGAGGATGGTTTTCATAAAGTTGTTTACTCAAAAGGAGCGAGATACGAAGGTGAATTCAAAAATGGCAAAATGAATGGCCAAGGATTCTATACATTTGTCGATGGAGAACAATATAAGGGCAGTTACAAAGATGGAAAGGCACATGGATATGGAGTCTATACATTTGCAGATAAAAGAAGATATGAGGGAGAACTAAAAAATGGTAAGAGGCATGGTTATGGAATCCATACAAATCCAGATGGTTTTCGATATGAAGGAGATTGGAAAGAGGATTTACCAAATGGCCGAGGCGTAGAAATATGGCCTGATGTGGGAAGATATGAAGGTGGGTTAAAAGATGGTAAATATCATGGCCATGGAACATCAACATATTCTGATGGAACCCGATATGAAGGCGAATTCAAAGATGGTAACAGACATG
>PCAI01000001.1 GCA_002731195.1 Methanobacteriota archaeon
GCTATAGTATCATCATTCCTATCAATACTGTTCTTATCATCAATTGATCCTATGGTTATCGCTTTATCTGCCGCTCCAACAGACGTAACTCTTCGCTGTCCATCATTGCCTATCGCTGCTATACAGACAATACCTGCATCTGCAGCCTGATTAACAGCCTGCGCTTCAGCACTAGTTCCATTATCTCCTGTATCATCATTCCCTGTAGGTGAAGACGCACTTCCAAAAGACATTGACATAATATCTATTCCTTCACTGGAATCATTATTTCCCCAATCTGTATCTACATTCTGCGTTGCCCATTGTATCCCTTGTAAAATTGATTGCGAATTTGAACCTCCTGCATCAGTCATTACTTTAACATCAACAAGATAGGCACCAGGAGCATATCCTTGGTTTTCTCTATCGCTATCTCCAGTTCCTAGAGCGATTCCTGCAACATGAGTTCCATGGCCGTCTCCATCATCTGGATCGTCATCTCCACTTGTTCCGCAAGAATTCCCTGAAAAAGAGGTTGCATCACAACCTGCAAGCCATTTAGGATCTTCTAAATCATTAGGATCATTTGTATTATCATTATTATTATCTGAAAAATCATCTAGAGAAAAATGCTCATTATCAACTCCGGTATCTAGAATGGCAATTACAATCCCAGATCCATCATAATTCAATTCTCTCATTGTTTCTGCATACAAACTCGATGCTCTAACTTTCGATCCCTTAGTTGCCTTATCTAAGTAAGGAACCAAAACATTCTGTTGTTCGACAAGCACGACTCCCTCCAAACTCCATAGTTCTGTAAGGGAACTAACTGGAACATGATCCAAAACTATATTATCTAATATTTCCATTGGCATAAACCATGACGTTTCTTCATCCCATCCATATTCTTCTAGAATCGTTTTAACTTTGTCAATATCGCTCTGTCCTGGGTGCCAAGCATAATGAATAATTATTGCTACAGTATCTCTGCCGTCAATCCCAATTATGGAAGTTGTTGACTGAGAATCTTTTTGACCATTTATTATCATTTGTAAATCATCATCCATACCATTATTATCATAATCATGCCAATAATCGTACCACCATCCATATTCTTGAACCGGAACTCCTGCATCTATTGGAGTATATTGCGGCGATCTATCTTTTTTTTCACAAATAGTTTCTCCACAGATTAATTCTGGAATTTCTGTATTGAAGATATTCTCTTCAGAAATATCCTCTGTCTCATAATTTTGAATTTGAGCGCCAACTCCTATGGATAAGTCAAACACTATCATTAGTATTGATATCAAGACCGGTTTGATGTCTAATCGCATGCCACTCTAGGGCAGCGACACTGTTTTATCGTATAATTCCAACCAATATAAGGGCACAAAATTTGTCATTAAGGCCAATTGATATGTTTATCTGATTTGACACATTTCAAAAAATACATGTTATTCTTACCTTCAGCAACTATCTCTCCATTACAAATGGGGCAAATTGTTTGTTCTGCTAATTCTTCTAGCCATGCACGTCTAGTTTCTTGCTCATCACCTTCTTCACGAAGTTTATTTAATATTCTCGATACATTTTCTTCTAACTTAATTCCATTTATGGACCAAGGATCATTATCCAAACTCATCATTAATTCTTCTCTCATTTGTTTTGATATTTCTCCTAGGTTATTTCTTGAATTATCTCCATAGGACATGAGGTGAACATCTTTTACAATTATCTTAGCGGAAATGTAAGAAAGAAAAAATCCTCCTAGATGTGCCATATGAGCCACATTTGTCTCCCCAGAGGTTCCAACTTGTAGTGAATAAATTTGCAGTATCTCTATGCCAACTCTGATGAAAACAATCAACCAAACGGGCCAAGCACGAATGAGGAACAATAAAGGAAATTCTATTTTATCTTCAGGCCAGCATGCCATATAAGCTCCCAAAAGCCCGAATGCTGCACCACTAGCACCTATTGCCGGGTTCATTGAATCAGGGTGTGTAAATATCCAAGCTAGATTTCCTCCTATAAATCCAAGTGAGTAAACAATTAACCATTTTCTTGCCCCTAGTCTTTGTTCGAGAGGGACTCCAACTAATGCTATAACGAGTATGTTACTCAAAACATGTATCCAGTCTGCATGCAACCAAGCAGCAGTAACGAATCTATGAAAATGTATCCCTTCATTCATTAATGCTGGAATTAGGCCAAAAATCTCTATTGGCTCAAATGAAAAGATATTCTTTTCTGAGAAGGTTAAGAAATATTGTATAAAATGAACTAGAAGTAAAGATAGTACCACCCCTAAAGATATACTAGTTTTATCTTTATATGCATAGAAGAATGGAATTAAGGACATTGACAGGATGATACTTATCCAAAATAAATCAGATATTTCTAATAGATCCCATTTCCAATCTTCATCCAATCGCAACTCCTCCTTTCTATCCAAAAGCCTTGTGTCAATAGAATTTTTCATCAATAGAATTACTCAAACGGTATTGCCCTTCCGCACATATATGGGCGAACCCCTCCTTCTAGAATTAGATGGCCTTGTTGTTAGTAGAGGGACTAGAAGTGTTTTGAATAATGTGAATTTCAAATTAAAAGAAGGAGAAGTTGTTGCTTTGGTTGGATCAAATGGGTCTGGCAAAACTACATTCATTGAGTCTTGTACGGGAATTATCCCTTTCTTAGAGGGGAGTTTATACTATTATTCCGAATCAAAAGAAAAAATAATCATTAGAAATGAGAATGGACGTTGTTCAAATATCTCTAAGATAGGTTTGACATTACAAAATGATGGCATATGTGGCGAAGAAACTGTTGAGGAAAAATTACTAACAGTCTTGAATATGTCTCAAGGAGATGAACATACCCATTTAATCAATTCACTACTTTCAGATTGGGGATTATTTCATCGAAAATCTAGTCGCGTATCTCAACTCTCAGGTGGATTAAAAAGACGATTATCAGTTCTTTCTGGNTTATCTCCAGCCATTTTTAGNCCACAACCTATTATGGTNTTACTAGATGAACCAAGTGAAGGCTTGGACGATGAAGCTTGTAGTATTCTTATTAAATGGATAAGNACCATAGCCTCGAGGGGGCATGGAATCATTTTCACTTCACATGATANNAATCTAATCAATTGCGCCGATAGAATTATCAAAATAGAGGAGAATAAACCGATTACTGAATCAACAGGCAAGTCATATGGGGATTTAATAAAAATCCCAGACTCTGAAGTAGTTACAAGGCCAATATCCATTATGTCTTTAATAAATTGGACTAGAAAAATGGAATTCAGAAATCCTATTGATACAATTGGACGAGTCACTCCTGCTTTGTTGGCACTTCTGATATCGTTCTCATTAATAGACAATATAAATTATGAATCAATCGACAACCAGATATTATCTTCATTGATATTATTGCCTGCTTTCATAACTTGTATAATTTCTCCGGCATTGATTAATAGATTCAATGAAGAAGATTGTGGTAAGTGGTGGTATATCAATTTAGGAACTAAATTCCGTCCTATTAGCTCATTTATTGGGGCATCACTTTTGCTACCTCTGCCCTTAACTTATCTGTCTTGGTTTATAATTATTGGAGATAAATCTGTGCTATATTCAAATGACGTGATTATTTGGCTATGGCTTCCTGCACTATCTATGATTGATTTAGCCATAGCTTCTTCAGCATTGCACTTTTTAGTTTCAGATTTACAAAGATCACATGCTTCTTCTAGTTCACTACTTCTGATATTCTTAGTTTGGCCATTTTTAGAGTTATCAGAGGCATTATCGGCCATTATGACTGATGGAATGTCATTTTCTTTGGAAATTGGTTCTCCCTTAGTTTCCTGTTTATTTGCTAGTTTAATTTCCTCTTTAGTATGGTTAGTTGCCGTATTTCTTCCAGATGCATAAATCATAGTATTGATGACCTATAATTAAGTGGGAGCAGCATGCCTGATTACAAGCAAGCCTCTCTGATACTAATCTTGTTGGGTTTATTCGGGTCCTCAGTATCGATATTATTGGGTTTTATTTGGGTTCCAGGCATTGATCCCACAACTGTGCAGCAAGGTTCTGCTGAGTCTTATAGGATATTGTTCTGGCACGTTTCATTCGCTTGGTGTTCCTTTTTATCATTCTTGATGCTTTTCACAGGCTCAATACTTTGGTATCTTAAAAATGACGATTTTGGTTGGAGACTATTCTCTACTGGTTCTGACATGGGATTATTGTTCGGCTTAGGAGTAATAACCTCTGGGCCGATATGGGGTTCTGTGGCTTGGGGGAAGGCATGGGATTGGGGAGATTTACGACTAAACTCCTTTGCCTTACTAACTGCTGTTGCAATATTTCTAGTCATGTCAAGAAAATCTCAACCTGACACCTCTCAAACTAGAGATACACTTTCAATAATAGGCCTATTTGGATTCTTCTTAGTTCCTATAACTGCAGTAGCAACCACGCTGTATAACCGAAGACACCCTCCGATAATTATTATTGAAGGTGAAGATACTGGTTTACCTAATGAATGGTTGATTGTCCTGATGTTCTCTTTCTTTTCCTTCTGTATTTTATTTATTGGGATTTCCTTACTTAATGACAATATAAATCAGTTAGAATCAAAAATGGAAAAATATCAGCGTATAATAGATAGTGAGGGGGGTTCAAATTGACAGGCCTAACGGAATTAGCAGTTGCATACATTATTATGATTGGAATAATAGGTGGTTATGTATGGAATCTATTTTCTAAACTCAAAGATATTGAGTCACGTATCGAGGGAGTAGAAATTAACTTCCTAAAAGAGGAATCCGAGGATGAATGATACATTTCTCATGAAAACACTTCTAACATGTATTATCTAGGGCATTATGAGGTAATAACATGTCAGAGGGCGCGTTTTGTATTACTTGTGGCGCAAAACCGCCTCTTACTTCTGGTAGAATGTGCGAGATATGCTTTAGAAAAAGAAACCACCTCTCTACAATTTCTGAGAGGATACAGCAATATAGATGTCCTAAGTGTAATAAATACGAAATAAGTGGCAGATGGTCAGAAATGAATAATGACAATCTAGCCGATTTAAGAATTAGAGAAAATTTACAAATATATCCTAATTCTACTGAAATTGAACTAGGTTTTGCCATTGAGGAAATAGATGACAGATCTGTTAGAATGCATGTCGATGTAGCAGGAAAAATAGAAGGTTATTTTTTCCAAGATAATCACACATCTTTGATGCAAACCAGTAATGCAGTTTGTCCTGCTTGCACTAGAAAAGCAGGTTCTTACTTCGAGTCAATAGTTCAACTTCGTTCGGCTGGAAGAAAACTAAATTCTGATGAAATAAAGGAAGTTAGAGACACTTTAGATGAAATGTTAGAAGATATGGAACCCGATCCGATGTTTTTCATAACAAGCGAAGGGCCGGTTACAGGGGGCTGGGATATGCAACTTGGTTCGAAAGCGATGGCTAGGAGTTGGGGAAAAAAACTCACTCAAAAATTTGGCGGAACAATAAAGGAAACCTCAACGGTTGTAGGTTCTAATGATGGTATTGAAGTTACTAGGCTGACAATGAGTTACAGAAAGCCAGCATATGCAATTGGTGATGTTGTTAAATTAAAAGGTGAGTTATGGCTCATCAGCCGATGGCAAAAAGATGGCCCAGTTTTGCGTAGGATAAAATTCTTCGAAAGAACGGGAGTTTCTTGGAGGGACATGGAGAAAAGTACTGTGATATGCTCCCTTAAAGAACAATATACAGTTGACATCCTAAACCGTGACAGCTCTGCTGTTGAGATTATGGATCCAGTTGATTATAAAATTGTTACAGTTGCACTACCATACGATGACGACAATCAAACATCTAAAATAAGAATTGGATTCATAGATGATGCATGGTTAGCAATACCTGGTACTAATTCGGAGATTTAAATATGGATAACAATCATAGTATTTCTGATTTGGTAGAAAAACTCGACAAACAAGATATGTGCGGATTTACTCGGAATTTTGTTAATGATCTCGAATCTTCATTTGCAACAGAGATAGAGATAGATCAAGACTTGGATTGGTCTGGAGTTTTATGCCTTGGAATGGGCGGTTCAGGGGCCGGAGGTGATTTTCTAAAAACAATTTCAGATCATTCAGGAGGCATCCCCTTTGTAGTATGGAAGGACTATGGACTCCCCTCATGGTGGGGCTCAGATTGGTTAGTTATTGCTACTTCTTACTCTGGAAATACCGAAGAAACCCTTGATGGTGTAACCAGTGCACTGAAACAAGGAGGTACTGTAATTGGCATAACCTCTGGCGGAAAACTCCAAGAAATACTCTCTGATAATAATAATTCTCTTTGTTTGTCTATTCCGAGTGGACAAATGCCCAGATCTGCTTTCGGACACTTGTTTGGCACCCAATTGTCCATTTGTTGGGCGCTTGGAATTTTCCAAAAACCTAGTAAACAAGATATTACTGATATGCTCGCTAGATTACGTAAATTATCTTCTGATGCAGATGCCATAGGGGGCAATGGACTAACTCTCTCAATGGCCAAATCTATGTTGGGTAAGCAAATTGGTATAATTTCTCCCACTTTGTTAAGCTCAGCTGCAAATAGATTCGCAAGTCAATTGAACGAAAACTCAGAAAGATTTGCAAGACAGGTAAATTTACCTGAAATGAATCATAATGAAATTGTTGCATGGGGCTCGGCCGATAGAAACTCTAATTCTGACATATATTTCTCATGGGGAGGACTACAACCAAGAGTAAATGCTAGATTAAATTGGATGTTAGAAGAAATGAGTACTGAATCCTCATGGATAATTAATTGCGAAGGACAATCTTTACTCGAGTGTTTATTATATGCTGCACATATCACTGACTGGGTATCTATAATACTAGCATTAATAGAAGATAAAGATCCCTCTGAAATGGCTCCAATCATTTCATTAAAAAAACACCTTTCTTCAATTTAGTATATAGGGCCCATGACTAGTCTTGGATCTGGATAATTTAGTAACGCCTCTTCTCTATCTTTAGGGTCTACTACACCTGGCATGTCGTGAGTAGTTGGTTCAATTAATGATAATTGAAAATGAAGGTGAGGATCCCATCCTCCATTTTCATGTTTGTCGCCCATCCAACAGATTATTTCTCCTCGACTTATTTTTTGTCCAATAGTTTTTCCTTCTATTGATGCAGCATCCAAGTGCCCATATAGTGCCCATACAAATGTCCCTCCGACATCATGTTTTGTGATTATGACATATCCATAGTCTCCGTCGGCAGGGTTGTAACCAAAATGTGATACTTCTCCATCATCAAAAGCCATACAAGGAGTTCCAACGGGCGCTCCTATGTCTATTCCAATATGGAGAAATCTACCATCAGAAAATAGATCTGTTGAATACATGCCAGGTCTTAATTCATCATATCTTCCGATATCGTATTCAAACTCTGAAGGAACATAACTTCCTTTCGTAAAATCTCTAACTTCATATTCTTCTGGAAGATTAACTACTGGATGATATTGACCCGTTTTCCAATTTACCATGCCATTCCGAAAAAGAAGTAACTGATGATTTTTTCCAATCATCAATCTACATTCTCGGACATTTCTAGGATATCTTTAGAACCTGAAGAAGGTAATGTTTCAACATCTTTCAAAGTCCTCTCCATTGCTTTCAATCTTCTCATCATTGAGTCTTTATTATTCTCATTCGAAATCGTATTTGCAGCTGTATTGAGTTGTTTGTGTAACGTTGTCATCATTTCTCCAAATTTGACAAATTCTGTTTTAACTCCGCCAAGGACCTTCCAAACCTCACTAGCAGAAGCTTCTAGTGCAAGTGTTCGAAAACCCATCTGTAGACTATTTACGAATGCAGCCAATGTTGAAGGTCCGGTAACTACAATTTGATGATCTCTTTGAAGTGCCTCAAACAAACCCGGCCTTCTTACGACATCAGCATAGAGTCCTTCTGTGGGCAGGAACATAACAGCGAAATCAGTAGTATATGGTGTAGCAATATATTCCTTTCGAATCGTTTTCGCCTTTCCAGTAACATTTGAAGCAAATGCGGAATATGCACTTTCAATGAGTTTCTTATCTCCACCATCATAAGCATCTAATAGCCTCTCATAATCCTCCTTCGGAAATTTACAGTCTATGGGCAACCAAACTGGATTATTGATATCTCCATCGGTACCTGGGAGTTTGATAGCGAATTCGACTTGCCCTTTGCACGAAGGGTGTGTTTTCACATTCTTCTCATATTGGTTGGGAGATAGTATGTGGTGTAGTATTTGCTCTGCTTGTATTTCCCCCATTGCTCCTCTCGTGGAAACATTTGCTAAAACCTTCTTCAAGTCTGCAGTGTCTGTTGCCAAAGCCTGCATTTCGCCTAAGCCACGTTGAACAGCTTCAAGACGATCACTAACAAGTTTAAATGACTCACCAATCCTTTTTTCAAGTGTTGATTGTAATTTTTCATCAACAATCAATCGCATTTCATCTAACTTCTTCTCATTTCCTTCTTTAAGGTCCTTTATATTCTCAGAAACACCGGACAAGTGTATTTGCTGTGCCTTTCCAAGGGCTTCCAATGTGTCCATCAGAGCCTTAGTACGTTCAATATCCATTTCTCTTATTTCCTTACGTAATTCCATCCCTTCATTTGAATCCTTTTTATTAATTGTATGCCAAATTAGCATAGTCAAGACAATCACTAGTAAGCCTATAATGACCAACTCAGTATCTGACATAATTAATTATTGAAATCGAGAGTATTTTAACTAATTGTTTCAAAACTTATTTTTGCAATGAATCTCCAAACAGTTGTTCTTAGGTAGTTGAACTTCTTGGGCTGAATATGAAGGACTTAGGGAGAGTGAATTGTGCAATTCTCGGTTCCCGTGGATTGGTTGCTCAAAGATATATTCAGAGGTTAGTGAATCATAATTGGTTTTTACCAGTCATGGTCATTGGTTCACAATCTACTGTTGGTAAAAAGATAAATGATTTACCATGGTTTTTGGATGAGAAAAGGCCATTATTGCCAGAAATAATAGTGGAGAGCCTTGATGATATTGATTTATTGATACAAAATCTAAGACAGAAGAATGTCCAAATAATATTCTCTGCCATCTCAGATTCAGTAGCAAATAGTATAGAGTATAGACTTGCTATGGCTGGTTTTAATGTAATAAGTCATGCATCTGTACACAGGCTAAATGATAATATTCCTTTAATAATACCAGATGTAAATCCAGAAGAGTTAAAATTAATCCATTCTCAAAATTTTAAATCCGGTTCACTAACCTCTTGCTCAAATTGTATGGTAATACCACTTTCATTGGCGTTAAAGCCCTTATTATCCGAGATTAATTGCACTTCTCTAAAAATAAATACTGAACAATCATTGTCAGGAGGGGGCAGAAAATTGTTAACATCTGGGAGAAAAGGAAGAAAAATAGAATCTTCAATCCCCGGAGAGGGTGAAAGCATAATCAATGAATTAAATAGAATCTTATGTCTAGAGTTAGATAATGAAAAATCAAAAATAGATGTCGAAGTTTATTGTTCAAGAGTTTCTCGTGATTACGGGCATTCAGCAGAAATAGAAATGATTTTCGATGAAGAGGTTAGTGCACATAAAATAATTAATCTATGGTCTAAATACTCCACTAAAACTCAGAAATTACAACTCCCCTCTGCTCCTGCAAAATCATTTGTATTCATAGATGGCAAAATAAATGCTAGTTTACATAGGTGGGTGGGTTCAGACTCTAAAAAGCCAAGCACAGATCTATGCTCTGCTATGTCAATTGCAATTGGTGAAGTAGAAATCACTTCCAATAGATTAAGATTCAAATTAGCTTCTGAGAATACTATCAAAGGAGCAGCAGGTTCTGGAGTTCTACTGGCAGAACTTCTTCTTGCAGATGGCATAATACATGATAGAAATACATCATTAAATGAATTGTTATTCTAGTTTCTTAGATGAATTTCAAACGTTAAAACTCTCCGGGCATATAATATGAAGATTCGTAAACTGGCCATGAATCTTTCAAATTTGGAACAACATTCTTCGAAAAAAGTAGAATTGGAACAATATAGTATAGATGGAGATTTAGCAGCAAAGTGGCTATCAGATTTAATTTCATTTGGTGATTTAAAGAAAGGCTGCAGGATATCCGATTTGGGTGCAGGAAATGGTATTTTGGGAATTGGAACACTTCTCCTTGGAGCCGGTGAAGTAATTTTCATAGAATCTGACCCTAATGCCTGTAAAATAATAAATAAAAACATCTCACTACTGGGATTTCAAAATCATTCTAAAGTTTACAATAGCCATATCGATCATTCTAACATACCTACTCTTGATACTGATATAATAATCACAAATCCTCCATGGGGGAGGCAGAAAGAAAAAGCAGACAAACCTTTCTTACAATCAATATTAGATAATTGTAAAACAGCCCATATATTACATAATAATAAGGCTACTCACATATCTAATTTCTTTCTAAAAGAAGGATGGAATGTTGAGAAATATGGTGAAGCCGATTTCTCTTTACCCGCAACATATAACCATCATAACCGCCAAAGAGATAAGACTAGAGCAGGTTTTTGGCGAGTTTCTCCTAATTAATTCTCTCCAAATATTGAACCGTACCGTTCATAGATGATTATATCGGCCCAGCATCATGCTTGCCAGTGCCGGTGACTTCGTTTCTCCTGGG
>PCAI01000022.1 GCA_002731195.1 Methanobacteriota archaeon
GCGCTGCGTTCGTTTAATTGTCTCTGGCAGTTGAAATTTAATATAACGCCCAAAATATGATGGCATATGAAATAATTTTATTCAGGTTGTAGGCTATTTCTTCCCGTACCAATTCCTTTATCTATCACTTTCTTAATTGCAATGGCTAGTATTATAACTACGCCAAATACTGCTAAAAATGGAAGTATCAATGCAAACAAAGCAAAGAATAAGGCAGCAATATTTTCTATTGTTGATACTATAGGATTTCCAATGCCCCCAGTCACTACTGTGGAAGCACCTCTAGTTACCACTGTCGCTCCTTGAATCCCTGCAGAGACACCTCCTCCAGCTATTATGGCCAATGACCATTGTAGTATGGGGCTCATTTCTTCTCCAAGTAACATTGCCGTCATCCCTGTTCCTGCAATTATGGCTGCAGGACTTGCAACACTATCTAGTAAATTGTCCACCCAAGGAATATAGTACCCTAATGTTTCAGCTACTACGGCCACACCTAGTAAAATTATAGTAATTTCACTTTCAAAAAATTCAAATGACGTCCCTTCTAGATTGAGATTCAGATCTCCAAATTTAACAACCAATGAGAGTAGAAATGGAGGAAGAAATATTCTGAATCCTGCAGCCGCAGATAATCCAATGCCCATAGAAAGGGCCACTATTGCTTCATAACCGCCCATGTTATGCCAAACAGGGGTTTACAATTAAAATCTTCCATTTTAGTCATAATTTATGTATTGACTTATATATGCATGAGTGAGGAGGGTTTGACATGTCAGAAGGAGTACAGGTAACTCAGGCGAGCACAGATGAAGGATATGGAACAGGAAATTGGAGAATATTGATGGCTTCAGCAGGCATCGATATGTTCTTTATGAGAATGGCTGTTTTTCTAGTGAATATATGCACTCTTATGATTGCAGTTCCATTCACCACAGTATTTTACTACAATGCTTGGTGCCAGAAAGTAACAATTGATGGTAAGAATCTAAAATTCACAGGTACGGCTGGTGGATTCTTTATGACATGGCTCAAAACACTGGGTCTTTCAGCGATAACTCTATCTTTATACTGGTGGTTAGTAGGCAGAAAGAACAAGGCACGTTGGGTTGATTCTAACCTTTCTTGGGCATAATACGGCCTTCGATGCCGCTAGGGGCAAGAAAAAAGCATCACTTTAGTGACCTTTGATTATGTGAAGGGGATTTTCATGTGCTATTGAAAGTGCTTTTCCAACCCATTTCTCTCTCCGCCTCAGCAATTCTTCTATCGAACTACCCATATCCTCTTCTCCGGCATCCATAATATTGTATGTAGTGTATTATAATTTAATATTTTCATTAAAATAATAGATAATACAAAAAAGACATTTACTTCAGCAAAATTGTATGGCTTACACAGAAGTCTCACTTGCAGATGCCTCGGAGGTAATCGAGTGCACTAATCTCTCAGATGTTATTTCTATACAGAAACTCCCTGGGGGCTGGGCGAATTCAAATTATATTTTACAATTGAAAGATGGAAATAAAGTTGTACTGAAGGTATGGGACGAGCAATCCATCGAAGAAGTAGAATATTTACTTACTATGACATCTTACTTATCCAATAATGGAATACCTACTCCTAAACCAATAAATTTCAACAATGATAAATTAATATTCATAAAAAACAATTTGGCTTGGTCCCTACTCCCTTTTATAGAAGGGAATTGGTTACAGGCAAATCATTCTTCATTATATTCTCTTGGCCAGATTCAAGCCAATTTACACATGATCAAATCTCCTCCGGAGCTCAAAGAAGATTTTTCCATGGGACATAAACTATTTCAGAAATTATTTGCCATAGCCGATGAAAAAGATGATTGGACAGATTTCCTTACTATGCTAAAAAATGAAAGTATGAAATTGAGGAGTAATATTGGAAAACTTCCCAGAGGAATCATTCATGGGGATTTATTCCCTGATAATGTATTAGGAACAGATAATAAGGTCAAATCAATACTCGATTTCGAAGAAATATGTCATGAGATTCTAGCCTTTGATTTAGTTATGACTTTTGTAGGATTTGGCTGGGAAAATAATTTGCCTGTAGCCGAGCGCTGGTTTTCTTTACTTGAAGGATACCAATCAGTACGCAAATTAACCGAAGAAGAGATTCATTCACTCCCCTATTTACATCGATTGGCCACACTCTCAATAGCTGCATGGAGGTACTGGCAATTTGTAATTAATTTACCAAACACAAAGCATACTGACAGATATTTAGAAATGACTGACAGGCTTGACAAAGAACTTCCTTTCTAATTTTATCAAAAAATATTGAAAACTCTCCTATTAAATTTTCTGCATTCTCGCAGCTACAATCAATATCAAAATAGTGTTAAAGAATAGAAATCCCGGCAATGCGCCTTCGGTTTGTATTTCTTCCTCTTCCTCCTCTTCAATACTTATTGGATTTACAATAATAGTTCCTATCATGCCCATTTGTTCATGCGGTTCACAAACATATTTGTATGTTCCATTACTTCCAATTTCAAACTTATGTGAATAATCTACATCAGTTTCAGGCTCGCCCGAATCAAATAATCCATTTTCTTCAACTGCATTATGGCCCAATAACTCTCCACTCCAAAAAAAACGAACTACTTGCCCCTCATCAATGGTTATTTCTGATGGTGAAAATCTAAAATTCGTACTATCTACAGTAACTACTTTCTCTGATTGAAAATTTGAATTATCTCTTTCTGAAAAAGACGCCTCAACACTCCACAAAGGAGTCAAAGAAATTAATATAAAAATTGTCACAAGGCCGAGTCTCATAATGCTAGGATACATCCTTATGTTTTCAAATAATGTTTTTAAAAGTTAATATAATTAGCCATATCCATATCATCAATAAGATCAAACATGATAATATGAAAGCACGTGCCCTCCACAAAAGTCTGTTATTAGTTAACGTTATTCTTGCATGCCAAATTCTAGTTATTACGTATAATATGGATAGAGAAAAAATAACAATATCTACTTTTTCCAGTGTTATGGACAATATTCCAGCAGTAAAAAATAATACAGGGGCTTCAAAAAGATTTACTAAATGCTGATCAGCTTGCAGAACATATCTTGGTGGTTTATCTCCCTCAAAAGTCTTGAAATACCTCCAATTAAAACCTTCTTTTACGGCCTTATCTCTTCTTAATCTTGCAACAACTCCTACATAGAATGTTAACAGTACCTGCCCAAGTATTGGCAATAACATCATTTCTCGATCCATGGATCTAGTAGGGGTTATTGATATTTAAATTACTTATTTTCATTTCCTTCCTTTCGCCTTTAAAGCATTATCCAATAGAAATTCTATTTGGCCATTTACCGACCTAAAATCCTCTTCTGCCCATTTACGTATACTTTCATGGAGATCAGAATCCATACGTATCAGTATCTTCTTCTTATCCATCATAAACAACTCGCAATTGGATTTTACTAAGTAATGTCTATCATCTAATCAATATAGAGTACCCGTATTTACGACAGGAGTCGTATCGGTTTCAGAGCATAGGACTACCAATAAATTACTGACCATACTAGCTTTCTTTTCCTCATCCAATTCTATAATATTCTTTTCACTTAGTTGTTCTAAAGCTAATTCTACCATCCCAACTGCTCCTTTCACTATTTCTTGTCGTGCTGCAACAACTGCGCTTGCCTGTTGCCTACGTAGCATTGCTTGGGCGATTTCTTGTGAGTATGCTAGGTGACTAATTCGTGCTTCGAGAACTTCTATTCCTGCACGTTTCAATCTTGCTTCTACGGAGTTCTGCAATTCCATTGCAATTTCTTCTTGGTGACTTGAGAGAGCAATTCCTCCAATGTCCTTATCCTCGATTATATCGTATGGATATTTTGTCGCCATTGCACGTAATGCCGCTTCACTTTGGATCTGGACATAATTATTATAGTTATCAACTTCGAATAATGCTTCAGCAGCATCAAAAACTCTCCAAACAACTACTGCAGCAATTTCAACTGGATTTGCATTCACATCATTTACCTTTAGTTTGTTTGACTCAAAATTCCTAATACGAAGAGAAATTGCGGTTTTTTGATATAATGGGTTAATTAAAAATCTAAAACCCTCTACTCTGACTGTCCCAGAATACTTCCCAAAAAATTGTAGAGCTTTAGCTTCATTTGGCTGGATTATGATATAGCTGTTAGTATATATAACCCACAACGGTCCAGTGATTACTATTATTGCAGCGAGCAGGCCCCCCGTTGACATTATTATNAGATTAAATAATCCCAATAGGAGATGTAATCCCATCCCTGCGAATCCATTTAAACTCGTTTTTTCNATATCTGATATGATNTCTTCTTTCCTAANTACTTCTTCCGACATGNCCTTTCATATTTAGCGGTAAGAAGTGTTATTATAAAGATATCTAAATGATATTATAATAANACTATTTCATGGAATACTAATGTCTTCTACCCATTCTCCTTTCCTGAATATTGGGACAATTTCTCCCTCTCGAGTTATTCCATCGATGTCCAATTCTTCTGATCCAATCATCCAATCTACATGTATCATTGAACTATTCCCTCCTGAATTCTCTATGGCTTTAGGATTTGAACTAATATCTTCTATAAAACATTTTGAGTAGCATTGACCTAGCGCTATGTGGCATGCCGCATTTTCATCATATAATGTATTGTAAAATAAAACTCCAGATTGAGAGATTGGAGATGAGTGAGGTACCAATGCTACTTCGCCCAATCTTCTAGAACCATTATCTGTATCTAACAATTGAAGGAAAACCTCTTCTCCTTTCGATGCACTAGCTTTTACTATCTTTCCTTTTTCAAAGCATACTTCAATGCCTTCAATGATTGTACCTCTATGGACAAGTGGTTTTGTTGCCTTTACAAATCCATCTACACGATTTGCATGAGGAGTAGTAAAAACTTCTTCAGTTGGAATATTTGGTGAACAAATAATCCCATTTTTGGCCATACTTGCTCCTCCTTTCCAAGCATGACCGTCTGCAAGGCCAATAGTCAAGTCTGTACCGGGTCCAGTGTAATGTAAGGAACTAAATGAGTATCCATTCAACCATTCTTGACGCTTTTTGAGATTCTCATGATGTGCACGTAGGTCACTAATGGGGTCGCTTCCATTAATTCTTGAAGCAGAAAAAATAACTTCTGCTAGTTTCCTGATAGCTTCTTCCTCAGATAATTTCGGAAATACTTGCTTGGCCCATTTACTGCCTGGATATGATACTATGTTCCAATTAGTTTCAAAATTCGTTATTCTTTCCATGGCAGGTTTAGAAGCAATAGACATTGCCTTACCTAATCTGGAAACCTTTTCTGGGTCTTGTTCGGATAATAACATCGGATTATCTGCTGAAATTGCTAAACGAGCAGTGTTGTTGCCAAATGCTTCGGCCATTCCCTTAAATATCCACTCAGGAGCTCTATCAAAACTTTCTTCATTACCATACCTATACTTTGCTAAACTTATTTCTTCATCTGATAAAAGAGTAGTTACAACTCCCGCTCCTGCCCGATATGCCTCTTCCACAATTCTTCTCACAAGAGGCAAGGATTCAACGGTTGAAGTGATAATTAAATCCTGTCCATGCTGCAAATTTAAACCAAATTTAATACAAACATTAGCCATTCTGTCTAGCATTTTTGGGTCAAAGGGTAAGCCTTCGTCTTCAGTCATATGTAGGCGCCTACATAATCAGTATAAATGATTCATTAGTATTATATTCTAAAAAATATTGAATATACATATATACTATTCATCACGAACAGGTATTGAGGTTATACTGTGGCGGATGAGAAATGGTGGAATTCAGCCGATGACGAAGAAAAATCTCCAAAGGAAGAGATTAACGATTTACTCAATGAAGCTGAAAAGAGAAAACTCGAAAGAGAAGAAGAAATTGCAGAAGCTGAACATAAGCTAAAATTATCACAAATTAATAATTTGAAATCTGATGGAGTAAAAGGCCCTGGCTTAGGAATCCCAGAAGTCGGCCAAGATGGCAATATAATTGACCCAAGTAAATCTAATATTCCAAGAATAAAAGATCCAAAGAAAGAAATTAATTTAGATGAATTTAAGCTCGGAGAAGACGGGGTAATGACAAAAAAAGAAACTCCATTGTCTCTTCCTGATTGGTTATCTCCAGGTGAATTAATTTTTGTCAGTATAGCTCTTTTATTGACAATTGGTTCATCGATATTGATGACGTATCAGTTCACTAATCAAGTTGATTGGGAGTTAAATGATGCTAAATTAATAGGTTCAGATGATATTCAATGGATTGAAGTTAATGCTACGATAGAAAATGACACAGGTTGGTTTGAAGATGTTGAAGAAAGATCATACACGTATGAAGACTGTTATACTGATTATGATGGTTATGAGGTCTGTGATCAATATACTGAATATTATGATTATTACACATGTTATGCGGATTTAAATCTATCATACACTATAGATGGCGTTTCTTATGTCAATTGGCAATATACTCCAGAAATAAGGGGCGAATGGTTATGTATGGAAGATATAGAATATTATTTCCAAATAGGAGATAATGTGACTATAGAAGTAAATCCAAACGATTATTCTGATTACCAGGTCTTTACTATTTCACACGGATCTCCTTCAGGAACTATTTGGTATGAAAAATTGCTATTCCACGCCGATTCTTATGAAGTTCTTTTTTATTATGAATGCGATGCATATTTAGTTTATTCATATACATATCCCTCTGCTTCTGGCGCAGAAACAAGTTATGTCGGCTCATTCTTATCATATCCTATTTCGGGAGATATTTCTTGCATGGACGATATAAAATATCAATTCCCTTTAGATTTTAAAATTCAAGTATATGTCAATCCAGAAGATCCCTCTGAATCAGCTGAGAACCATCCAGATCAGTTTACTGTAAATGAATTGTTTTGTTGTATGTTATTACTGATATTATTTTTATTAATATCTTTTATTTATGTCCGTGTCTCCAATCATGAACCACATGTAGGATTCCAAGGTGGCGACCAAGGATACGGTGGTTATGGGGGAATGCCTCCCTTCACTGGACCTTGGTATTATCGCCCATTCTACAGGCCATATGGATACTTCAGAAGAAGACGTTATATCCATAGATCCTCGTCCTCACGAAGAGGTGGAAGAAGAGTGGGGCGTTCAAGCGGAGGAGGGCGTCCTAAAGGCAGTAGACGCTCCGGTGGCGGAAGATCCGGTGGCGGAAGATCCGGTGGCGGAAGATCCGGTGGCGGAAGATCCGGTGGCGGAAGAAGAAGATAGTTGATTCAAATTCCGTGTTTGCTGAAAGTTAATTTGTAATCATATGTTTGATTCCCGGTGAAATGTTCTGGGACTGAGGCTATAATCACATAAATCAAATCTCCTTTATTCGCCATAATAGATGCCCTCCCTTCAATTCCTCCACTCATTATAAATGGCTTTTGCTCAGAAACTCCTCTCCTACTTCTATGGGCACTCCAATTCTTTTTTACCAAAACTCTTCCTGAAAAATGCGCCGGGGCACCTTCACTTCCAAAAGCATCCCCTTCTAATTTGAACACATACTTTCCTGCTCCTCCAAAATCATTCTTCAATTCTAAAACGTTATATGACCAACCTCTGGGAATTAGTCCCTTTTCAGGTACAAAAACATTTTCGGCACCAGAAATACCTCTTCCTAGAATTCTTGAACTCCAACTAAAAACTAATGGATTTTTTGCAATTTTCTTAGTTTTCCACCTTTGTCTATCTACATATCTTTTTTGAGCTCTAGACAGATAACTAAAATCATCGGTATTACAAGCAGCCCAGTATGTAAAAAATTCTCGTAAATTATCTCCTCCAATAGTTGTAAATAGATATTCTGCTGGATTAACTGAATGTTCGATTTTAAATATATCAGTAATTACACTTTTTGGTACTTTACATATCTCACAAAGGAAAAATAAATAACATTCTAAAGAATACTGGCGTTCATTAAGTTCTTTTTCATCAGGGTCATAAATCCCTCTATTGCTACCAGTATGCCAGATAGCTAAATGTGGATTCATTCTCAATAACTGAACTCTTTCAAAACTACTGACAACTTCTCTTTGATTTGCTCGGTCAGCAGCATACCAACTGGCCGATGCTTCAATATACCAACTTAATTCATCCCATTTACTTCTTCTATCTCTGTACCACTCATTCTGAAAAACATGAAAACCTTCATGACGAATTATATCTCCATCCAAATTGTCCCATGGTAGAACCATATATGGCAAACCCAATCGATTATCTGCAACCATGGCATACCATTTATCTGGGAATAAATCGTCCCTTCCGGAAGTTCCTAATTGGTGTAAATCAGAATCATGAATATAGACATTAAAATAAAAGCCATGCTTCACATTCTTCGGATCACTCATTCCTAAATTCTTTATACAATCCTCTCTAACTTTAAACAAAGTTCTCAAAATAAAATTAGCTCTTTTTTCATGATCAAACTTTTTATCCCACCAAACTGCAAATATGCCTAATGCCCTAACTTCCATTAGATCCAAATCTGGATTATTATCTCCATCTCCATCTCCAAAGAGGGGCTTAATTCTTAGTCCCGGAGGTTCTGGTTCCATATTAATGCCAAATTATATCATGTAATAAAATAGGTGGAATATGATAATAAATTATTTTTTATCGGCCTTTTCCGTTTTATACATCAATTACTGGTCCAGGATTATCCCAGTAGAAGTACATCTGACGGCCATTAGTAGGATATGGATCTATTTCTGCAGCAGTAAAATATAATTTATCGCCAAAACTTGTCAACCACCAAGGATAACTGGAGTTTGTTCCCGGATTCAAATCTAATAAAATTTTAGTGCCCTGCATTGTACCATCTGTGTGCCATATTTCATATCCATATTCTTCAGACTTAGCAGTAAAATATATCATTTCATTATGGACAATTATTTGCTCTCCAAAGAAATCAGCTGGTGGCCCCCAATCAAAAGTTGAATTTGAACCAGCATATATGTCCATTATCATATTAGTTCCTACTTCAGTGCCATCTGATTTCCACAATTCACGTCCATATTGTTCATTATAGGCAGTAAAGTATAGTATATCTTCGAAAAGAATAAAATTTCTGGGATTACTTGATCCATTTGTATTAATATCTTTAATCATTTGAGTGCCTATTGCGGTACTATCAGAGTACCATAATTCAGTACCATTATGGCCATCATCTGCTGTGAAGAAAATATTTTCGCCATGTGAAATTAAATTCTCAGGATTGCTACTGTTATTAGACCCAGGCCAGATATCTACGACAATATTTGTATTTGATGCACTACCTCTAGTAAAATACAGTTCTCTACCGGATTCAGGGCCCATATCCGCTGTGAAGTATACTTTATTATCTTCAATTGGTGTTATTTGTTCAGGGTTACTACCTTCTGTTCCTGGTCTAAGATCTCCTATTAAGAATAATCTATTATTACCAAATCCAGCAAGATTATATCTATATAATTCTCTACCATTATCATTACTTGTGGCTGAAAAATAAATCATATTTCCTTCATGTGCAAAGTCTCTTGGTATCGATCCTAAGAAATCAAAACAGCAATAAGGTCCAGCTTCTGTTACCTCGGGAACTAGGTTGGCCATTCTAATGGTTGTAGTGCCATCAGTAAGATACGGTTCTTCACCAGTAACGTCTCCGGGATGTGCCCAAAAACCAGAATAAACTAATCTATCTGGGTGATGTCCAGAAGAGGGGATGACATGTAAATTACTTGGGCCAACATAAAAAAACTCCCACCAATCATCAGATGAGAAGTAGTCATGAGTCCACTGGTCTTGAATTAGATATGTCCCCTCTTCAGTACCATCACTGACAAACACTTCTGCCATTTCTACACTTGGAGAATCAGTATAACCAGCAAAGAAAAATTTTGAATTTCCAGCAACTAACTCTGGACAGTAAGTTCCTCTATTTATGCCACTAAAGTCTTGACACGTCATGCTTCCATAGTTTTCACATGTCTCTTCGCCATCTTCGTTTTCAGAGCATTCTTCCGGTCTGACATCTTTAACCATATAAGTTCCTCCAACAGTCCCATCAGTTATCCATGGCTCCCAACTATGTATCCCATCATTTCCAGCAAAAACAAGCCTATCTCCCATTTTTGATATTGCTTGAGGGCCCCATGTATTCTCAGACATATTCAAAACTCTTCCATAGTCTCCTGGGCATTCACCAATACTAAATTGTACTTCATCATTCCATATTTCTCCATCGCCTTCAATGCCAGATCCAGTTCCATCGTCAAATCCACCGACAACTTCTAACCCTGAATTATCCATTGGACAATTATCTATTTTTTCTCGTATGCTATATGTCAAACTACTAATTGTACTCTGAAGAGCAGTAATTGTTGCTGTTAATTGTTCAGATTCGGCCACTTTAGCATCTATTTCGCCGATTAGTCCAGTGATTTCTGAATTCGCCGCTTCTATTTCTGAAGTCAGATTATTAACTTGATTTTCTAGTTGTAGTAAAAGACTTTCATCTTGAGTACGATTCAATTCATGCATTGTTTCATTTAAAGAATTAGAAAGATTATCTCTGTGTGTTTCAACAGAAATCAGTAAAGTAGTCAAATTATCAATATTTTCGTTAGAATTATTTAATTCCAATCGCGCAGAATCCAATGTTTCCTGTATGATTAGATTATTTTGACCCAATTCCTCATTTTCAGTCGTCAGATTGGTTATTTCCAATTCTAGCTCCAGAATCTTCTCTTTATCTGTGGCACTACTCCCTCCTTCAATACATCCTGCAAATACTGAGATTGAAAAGATTAGTAATATCAAGATGGCATTTGATTTCATAATCTTTCCAATCTTTTGATACTAATAAGTAATTCTATATTTATAATTCATAATCCATCA
>PCAI01000023.1 GCA_002731195.1 Methanobacteriota archaeon
TATTGCCATATCCAGACAAATGGGGCCAGAATTTAGTCATTATTTAGGCCAAGAAGAAAAAGAAAAAATTAAACTCCAATAAATTAATGACCCATTATTGCCCTATGTACTGAATTTTGGACATCTTTCATCCTATCTACAGCACCTAGTTCCCTGAATACTGATAATGAACTTTGTAAGTAATTCATCCTTTGGGAACGATCAGTTTCGACTTCACCTAATCTGGAAAGTAGTTCTCCTTGCATCATACGAAAATCATTTGCTTCTGCAACAGCTAAGCCTCCAAGATAATGTTTAGCAGCTTCTTCATTTCTTCCCGCATCCATCAATACTTGGCCGAGGAGTAATGAAACTTCCACAACACTTCTAGGATCATCTTGCTTGGACAGTTCTTCTAAAGCTCCCGAATAATGATGTAAAGCTAATTCATTGTCGGAAACTTTGGCATAATACCTACCAAGTACTGCTCTTGACCTAGCATGAAGGAAGGATTGTTCATTATTTTTAGTTTCATCGAAAGCAATCAATGCATGCTCTCTAGATCTATCTAACTCACCCATTTCCAAAAATGCAGAAGATAAGCGAATTCTGGCATCGCATAAGTCTTGATTATTTTCGGACTTTAGTAATTCTTCAACATTTCCATAAACTTCCAGTGCGTGCCTGATATCTTTTCTTCTTCTGAAAATATATCCCATATTGTTATATGATTTTGCAGCGCCTACTGCATCTCTTATCGATATTTGAATTTCTAATGCTTTTCTGTGTAATTCCAAAGCATCGTCCATTGCTCCACGCTTAACGGCAATATCTGCTCTAGCAGAAAGAAGACGAGATAATTCTGAAATCATCTTATTTTTCCCAATGCTTTTCATCGCAGAGTCATATTCTATCTCTGCTTCATCCCAATGCCCTTGTATTGAAAGAATATTGCCTCTTAGTTCTCTTATAAGGCCCCAACTATTATTTTCAAAGTCCTCAGATTCTAATGATTTTAATATTGAATATAATTCAGTATGTCCGGCTTTAACTAGGTCATGCCCCTCCGAAATAAGAACCTTAGACAATTCTTCATTATTTTCTGAGAAATGAAGATGATGAATATATTCAATCCTATCTGCAGCACTTTCATGTTTATTTCGATACCATTCAACGGCATTGGAATGTAATTCATGACGTAATGATTCTTCCATGGACCTTACAAGAAATTCACGAACCAAATCGTGGACGTCGTAAGATTCGGAATCTGATTGCCTAGCAAGTCCTTTTTCTACCAACTCATCCAACATATCTGTTTCACTTTCGATAGAATTAATCGCTTCAAGGATGATGGGTTCTCGGAATACTGCTATTGCTCCTAAAAGACGTTTTTCAGATCCCGAAAGGCGGCTAAAAATTTCTTGGTCTACAAATGCCTCCAGAGTTGAATGAAATTTTTCACCAACATTGCCTCTATTTATTAACTCTAAAATAAGAGGATGGCCTCTAGATAATGTGAAGATGTGCATAAATTGTTGATTTTCTAGATCTGGCATAGCAGTCAATATTTGTTTACTAGAGTCTTCGTCGAGCCCTTCTAGAGGAATAACAAGAGTAACAATCTGTCCGCTTGAGTCGGATTCAGGGACTACCATCCTGAAAGATCTCGAGAACATTACGAGACCAACTTCTTTCAAATTTGATATTCTAAGTGTCAATCCCCTCAAAAGAGATATTAAAGATTCATCACCGACTTTATGTAAATCATCTATCACTATTAAAGCAGGCGAATCTACAAGGCCTTTGGCTATTAGATTAACAGCTATTGATGCTTGTGGAACTGGAGTAGATGTTATGTAGTCTGAGAGATTATTATCTCCAATTGCCGATAGCCATTCTGCACAAGCCTCTAGAAAAGAACGAGAACCTTCCCAGTCTTGACATCTATGATATAGTAAATTTCTCCTATGAGTGAATTTTTCCAATAATTTAGCGGCTAAAGCGGTTTTTCCTATTCCAGCAATTCCGGGAACTAGGATTGAATTAGATTTTGATTCTAAAAGAGCCACCATATTATCAAGTTCTTTCTCTCGACCAAAAAATCTCCTAGTTCTTGGTATATCATTGAGATAAGAAACAAGTTGTTTTTCAATATGTTTAGATAAGTCTCTCTCAATCAAATCAGGAGATAGTGAAGAAAGATCTACAGAACCATTATCATCCATATATCTCAATATATCTACATGGCGTAGTGGTAAGTCGGACATCTCCACGGCATCAGATAAAGGGACATCTTCAGATCGTCCATCAGGAAGAATGAGTCTTACAGTTTGTTGGGAAACTTTTGCCCATATTTCATCCGCAATTTTAGCACCATCAGAAGTTAAAAAATATGCCTTTCTTTTTCTTGATACTCCAGAAACGTGGGCCTGCCTCTCTATTAACTGCCCATTATCTTTCATACCTGCAATGGCCCTTGGTACATTTGATCTTGCTATAGCAACAGCATTAGCAATTCCCATTTGAGATAATGCGAAAGGAACTTCTACTTTCCCTGAATGGTCTACAAAGTCCCTGAGGTGAAGAAAAATTCTTTCTTGGACTCCCGGACGGGTAGTGGGCATGCTCACCATAACCTTTCAACGTGAATCATCATTCAATAATGTTGGTGACAATAGATTATGCAATATCTAAGTTAATTGGGTGATTGCTGTCAGTATTTCTGATAATTAATATGAATGTTCTGGATCAGGAACCCATTCTTCATTTTCACTATCCCATAACCAACCCGGGTGTTCATCATGCTTCTCAAGATGGCTAGGAGAATTTTCAACTTGATTCTCAAGACCGAAGTCATCTTGAATATCGACACTTGTTTTTGATTGATCATCTGTTTCAAACTCTACAAAGAAGTAAGCAAATGAGACAATTAGTAGTATTACTACAACTAAAATTATTACAATTCCTGTTGGAAAACTACTTTCTTCTTGGGGGCCTACAGAAATTGGTTCAACTTTAACTGGATCTTGACCTCCAATGGCAAATGAAGGAGTTGCTGAAGAGCCTGTTATTCTAGAAGCAGGAACTCCTAACTCCCATGATGAATTTGAAGAAACAATTGTACTATTTACTTGATTACCATTAATAATTACAGAGACTTTTTGACCCGGCAAACCAATCCCTGAGTAGACTGCAACTCCATCTTCATCAATTGAATTACTATCTGGCTCGGATATTGTAAATTGAACTGGCTGTACTTCAAAGGAAATTGGATCAGAGTTTATCTTGGAACCCCAGGAGTCTGTTGCAACAAATACCACATTTGAGAGTGACCAAGTAGAAATGTCAGTGTCATAAAAATTCATATCTGTTGGATTGTAGCTAGCTAAACCGGAATTAGAGACCTTAACCACTATGCCATAGTCATCGTCATAATCCTGGTTGCCATCAAAGACTGAAATATACTCAATATCATCATCTAAATCACTGAAATACTGGAGTAAGTCAATTTCAGCTATAGTACATCTATTTGTTGCCTTTGAATCAACATCGCAATATAAAATAATATTATCTGACCACCCATCAGAACTAAAGTCCGGTTGATTATTATCTGCATCTGGAGGATTATCTGCAGTTATTTCTACTTCAGACCAAGTGCTGTAATCATAACCATCATATGACCTAAATCTAAGTAAATATGTTGAGTCATGAACTAACAATTTAGTTGTGTCCCAAGAAAAATTCCATTCACCATTTTCTGAAAATTGAGTAATAGTTTTCTCAAATATAGTGAAAAATCCATTTTGAATATCTTTTACTTCTATATCGACCTTGGAAACATCTCCATCAAAGTCCCTAGCAACACCACTAACGAGATTTGAGTCTGAAACTGATAACCGTAAACCATTGGTTGGCTGATTGATACTAATAATTGGTGCTAAATTGGTGTTATCTACAATTAGGGACAGTATCTGGGGCTGACATACGTCTATAACTCCAAGGCAAAAATCAGAGTCTGCGGCCCAAATTGTGAATGTAAATTCTGCAGATTCGCGCGGTTGTCCAGAAAAGTCCCATGTCCAATTCCAATACCCATTATTCTCAACTATTCCACTTGTATCAACAGGATTGACAACTTGAAATTCTGGTCCTTCAATTAAAATATAAACTCTATCAATGTCTGTATTGCATTGGCCAATATCGCATCCATAAGGATCCGTTGCATAACCTTCGAAATATATGCTACCATCGGAATGAGTAGAAAGTGAACTAGGACTTGATACCAGAATAGTTGGTGCCTCGGTGTTTAATTTTATCACTTTGGAAATAATAGGGCTGTAATCAGTACCGTCGAATGCACGGAATTCAAATGTATAATCGCCCTCTACGTTATCTGACATGTCGAGTTCATAATGCCATTCTTTGAAGGGGTGATTGAAGCGTGTAACTTCAGCCGTGGCAGAACCACTATCATCCACTGCTAGAAGTGCATTTTCCCATGAACTTGTGAATGGATTCTTTACTTGTACACTATGTACATAACCTTGTTGACTCCACTGTGCTAATTCATCAGTTGCATATGCATTGGATAAGATGCCGTCATGTGCACTTCCAGTTATATTCACAATATTACGATAAGAATGATAATCATCCTGAGTTACTGAAACCGACGGTGCTAAATTTACTAATTCGATAGAATCTTGATATGTAGACTCAGAAAGTGTGAATTCTCCTGTTTGATATCCTGAGTCAAAACGGTATATGGTGTAGAAATACCTCGAAAGTTCCCTTGTTCCTTGTGAATAGTCACAATCGTCATCATCCGTATCTATAGTCAAATCTCCATCATTGTCTATTCCATCTGAACATGAATCCTCATATTCGTCATCGGCAAAACCATCTGGATTATCGCCTCCTCCTAATCCTCTAAAGTCAAGATGGAAATTAGAAGGTAAAGAAAACCAAGGGGTGTATCCATCTTGATCTGTAGTTAGTGAATATAAATCATTTCCAAGTGCGTCTTCTATGAGCACTAGGGCGTCAGAAACTTTTAGGCCATTAATAAGTGCTTGGAATCGAACTAATTCCGCACGACTGACTTGAACNGCATAATGCGTTGGTTGNGTTTCGATAAAGATGTTATTAGTATCTAAATTAGTCAGGTTAGAAAATGTAAATACAGTAGAGTTATTATCCATACTTACTGCTAATGGGAAGTTACGAGGCAGGATCTCATCACAAGCAGGGCAATTTTTTGTTGGCGGAGGCACTATTGATGTTTGGAAGTTATTGTATGACCATGCTTCTTGATCGGGCCATGAAAGACGGACCGGGTATTCACCAGAAGGAGCACCTGGTATTGTCTCAGATTGTACTGTCACTGAACTCTTGGTAATATTGTAAGTTTTTTCAACATTTGACCAAGTATTTTCTGCGAAGAAAGCTAAAGAACCGTATTGCTGACTGCCTAAAGAGCCGTCATCATAATTCTTTACTATCGCACCTGTTGATGCCCCGTCAAATGTATTTCTTTGTACATCTAGCAATGACCCAATGGCCATAATTCCATTTGCAGCACCTGCTGAAATATCATTATCATGAATAGTTGAACCTGTCCTAAAAATCATTATTGCAGGACATGCAAAGTCGCCACCCCACCATTTATTGCTTGAGCACGCCCCTGTACCGTCAGTTGTTATCTCATTATTTGCAAGATACAAACGTGAAATAGATGTATCAGAATAATAATAACTACCTGCAACAATTGGTTCGACATTAGTTTCTGAAATAGTATTATTCTCTGCCACTACATCGAATGTTCCTCTCATCCATATTCCATTCCAACCTCCAATTGGGCCAATTTCGTTATTGTGTATCTCAGCCTGGCTATTGACAATAGCTATTCCTGAACTTCCACTAGCGCCTGAAAGTTCATTAGAAATTATGTTTGTTAGCCCAGTTTGAGTCACTACTACTGGGCCTCCTTCAGCTGTTATTATTTCATTATTTATGACATCAAATGAGAATGAGTTAGAACTTACAGTTCTTTTGCCCTGTATTCCTACGCCCGTACATGTAACTGAGATTGTAGAATTAGATACTTCTCCTGCTGAATCTCGGATTGATAATCCATAATCTCCAAATTGAATATCTGCATTATCAATGTCAACAAAAGAATCTTGTATCCACATTGCAGAACGTCCTCCTGCATTCTGTTGACAACCTCTTTCAGTTCCATCTTTGAAGTAGGGGTTGTTTAATGTGAATGGGGCTACTGAAGAACCTGAGGCATAAATCTGCATAGCAGAACCGCCAACTCCACTTTCGTCATCATTACCTACAGAAAAAGAACTGTCAATAAATGTAGGTTGAGCGAGACTGGTTGTCAGAACACTAGAAGTATTTATGTCGGTAAAATCTATGTTCCTCAGAACAGGACTAGCCCCATCTATTACTAAGGCACCGTATCTCCATTGATTTACAGAGTCTATGAAATGAGGGATCCCATATGCTCCTTCCATAACTAAATATCTAACGCCTGTTAATGATAAATCAATTGAGCTCCTAATCAATATTCCTTCGGAGCATGATGGGTCTGTTACAGTAATTTCTTGGCCATTTTCTTCCATTCCTAGACATTCTCCAGTGGCACTACTGTTGACAGGATCAGACCACTGGAACGTTATTTTTTGGTTTGGATTAGCGTTGGAACTAGCTCCACAACTTATAGCGCCTATGCAAATACTTCCCCTTACATCAATATGTGTGCCATTGGATGCAGATATAGTAGTACCAGGATTAATAATTAGTTGAGCACCAGTTGCAATTGTAACATCTCCAGTTAATTGATGCAACCCTGACCAGGTTTCAGTACCCGTTATAGTCCCCACAGAGGTCTCATTTGAAGCGGCTACTGTAGATGCAGGGCCGATAAAAGATATCAAAATACTTGACACCAATAAGAATACAAGAAGTGTACTTCGCGCCCTTACATTGTCACCCATATCTACCACTCTAATGTGACCCTTCATAATGTTTGAGGAGTGTTGTTTTGATATAAAGATAGAAGTTACAGTGGTAAAAAAAGTAATAATAATAAATAGTAATTTATTCTTGAGATATCATTCGATACCAAATTCTATTCTTATCTGTTCTGCCCATGCAGTGGCATCTAATTGACCATATCCTCTTTGAGAGTGGTGAATATAATCTTGGTCATCTGAATTTGCTGAATTTGCTAATGCTACCTTAACTAGATTAATCTCTGAATAATCTATTTTACCATCTGTTCCTGCTATATCTTCACCATATTTCTCTAGGATTAGCGCTAAAGCCCCTGTTACCAAGACAGTAGAATCACTTGTTCCTGAAGAATATGCATAAAGAGCAGAGTCCGAGGCAGAAGAATATGTAGAGTATAATCTGACTCCTGGAGCTGAAATTTCTGGTTTCTGATTTGGGAAAACTCTTTCTTCCCCTGTGAAAGAATCTGTTTCTGAGCCAAAAGCACTATTTTTCCAAATATTGCCATTCTTATTAGTTGCAGCAACTGAGATAACTCCTTCAATATTAGCAGGTATTGAAACATCTGTAATGTCGGCATTTAGCCCAGTATTGCCTGCAGCAGCAATCACAAATATTCCATCATCTAGTGCTTCTTGGACGGCTAGAGTAGTTTCTGATTCATCATCCATCCCCATCCCTGGATTGGCTCCAAGGCTTAAACTGATTATATCTGCATCTTGCGAAATTCTACACCACCTTATAGCTTGAGAAACCATTTCTTCTTGACCAGATTTACCAGAAGGACCTAATGATATTGCAACAGATAAGGAGATTTCTGGAGCTGCTCCCATAAACGAACCATTGGAAGCAAGAATGCCTGACATAAGAGTCCCATGAGAGTTATCTCCT
>PCAI01000024.1 GCA_002731195.1 Methanobacteriota archaeon
TAATTAATGCATGTGTTTTAATCCTACGGATTTCTACAAAATCTCACTGGTATGAGCCAGATTGGAAATCTCCATTATTCCCTTTTATGCAGATTTTTGGCATTATAGGCGGTATTTTATTGATATATGCTATGGGAATGAAGGCAGTTGTTGGTGGCATATCAGCCATGGTAATTGGTACAGTAATTTACCAGTTTTATGGTAGAAGATATGCTGAGCAAGAAATAACTCCCTGGGAAACATTCAGATTGATGTTGGTAGATCCGGACGAAGTAGAACACCGTCGCCGTTGGGCCGCATTCCATGCTGCAGACTTAGAACGTACCAACCATCTAAACTTGAATGAGTTTATTGCAGCTATGACTGCTTTGGGCTATTTTGAGTCAAGTGAAGAACAAATCTATTCAGTCTTTAGAGCTTATTTTCACTTAGCAGATCAAGACAATAATGGTATTATTGATATTGATGAATTTCTTGCCTATGTTGAGAAATCTGATTCATAGAACGAATCTTATAAGCGCTTAGTTGAAGTCAACAACCCTCTCGCATCTATTTGGAGTAAGCACATGACAATAGCGAGTCGGGCAAAAAAAATTACTACTCATACTCTTCAAGAGATGAAACAGGTAGAAGAAAAAATCACAATGCTAACATCATATGATTATTCTTTGGCACGACTTGTAGATGCTGCAGGGATTGACGTTATTTTAGTTGGAGATTCTGCTTCTAATGTCATGGCTGGTAATGATACCACAGTCCCAATCACTCTCGATCATATGATTTATCATGCACAGTGTGTAGTTAAGGCTGTAGATAGAGCATTAGTTGTAGTTGATATGCCATTCGGAACTTACCAAGGTGATTCGAAAAATGCTTTAGACTCAGCAATTAAAATAATGAAAGAAACTGGGGGGCATGCGGTAAAATTAGAAGGAGGCATAGAAATAATTGACTCAATCAAAAGAATAATGACCGCTGGAATACCTGTAATGGGACACTTGGGCTTAACTCCTCAATCAATCTATAAATTTGGAACATATTCAGTAAGGGCCAAGGAAGAATTGGAAGCAACTAAGTTATTATCTGATGCAAAAGCATTGGAAGAAGCTGGATGTTTTTCTATAGTTTTCGAAAAAATACCTGCAGAATTGGCAAAGACAGTCACTGAACAATTATCCATCCCTACTATAGGAATTGGAGCAGGAGTAGATTGCGATGGTCAAGTTTTAGTTTTGCATGACATGCTTGGGATAACTAAAGACTTCAGCCCTAGATTTCTTCGACGTTATGCCGACTTAGGAACGACTATCGATTCTTCGGTTAAGGCATATATAAATGATGTCAGAAGTTCAGATTTCCCAAATAAAGACGAGGAATATTGAGAAATATATATTTTAATTATGATATAGTGAGGAAATTTCTATGAGCGAATTATGGGTTGAAAGATATAGGCCTAGAACCGTATCCGATATCAAAGGCCAACAAGCTGTAGTTGCAAGGTTGAATGCCTATTCTTTGAACAAAACATTCCCTCATTTATTATTTGCTGGCCCTCCAGGGACTGGTAAGACTACTGCAGCTTTAGCACTCACTAGAGACGTTTTTGGGGCAGATTTCCGTCGAAATATATTGGAAATGAATGCTAGTGACGAAAGAAAATTAGAATCAATTAGGACTAAAGTAAAACAGTTCGCAAGAACTGCTCCGAGTCCGGGAACTACCTTCAAGGTCATTTTTCTTGATGAAGCAGACGCCTTAACTCCGGATGCACAAGGTGCATTACGTAGGATTATGGAGCAAAATTCAGAAACCTGTAGATTTATATTATCTTGTAATTATTCATCTAAGATTATTGAACCAATCCAGTCAAGATGTGCCGTATTCAGATTCCGCCCGTTAGATAAAGAACAAATATTGGAGAGGATTTCAATAGTTGCAAATAATGAAGATATCAAAATTGAAAATGAAGCAGCAGATGCTATCGCAAAAGTAAGTCTAGGAGACTTGAGAAAAGCAATAACGTCGCTACAAGTTGCAGCTTCCCTAGATTCTAATATTACAAGAGATTTAGTTTATGAAACTACTGCAACTGCTCCTCCTGAAGAACTTCATCGCTTTTTCTTATCATGTAAAGAAGATGGTTTTCAGCCTGCAAGAAGGAGATTAAGAGATATTTTGAACAATTTTGGCCTTGCAGGCACTGATTTTGTTAATCAATTACATCGCGAATTAAGTACAGTATCATTCTTGGACGAAGTTCAAAAATTAGCAATAACTGAAGTGATGGCAGAAACCGACTTTAGGATGGTTGAAGGGGGCGGTGAATCCTTGCAACTTGACGCTATGACTGCAAAAATATGTACTTTATTTTAATTACATACTTTCAGTTTGAATTATTTTCAGAGTAAAAGTCTTCGACCATACATTTTTTCCAAACGGCTGAACATGATCTCCATCTTCTATTATTTCTATAAAAATTTCATATTCGCCCAAATTAATATTTTCTTTATTCAATTCCTTTGCAAGATCCCAAGCCAAACCAATATCTTTGTTATTTGATGCAACTTTTGGAAAACCTGTATATTCTTTCTGAATATTGGTCGCTTCTCCTCTGGTCCAATTTTCTACAGAGTTGAATTTATTTATAGCTTCTGTTTGCTGAATAACACTTCCATTGGCTAGGACAATCTGATTGCTTAGAGAATTGTGATTTAATGTGACAAGGATATTTGCATTTTCGGCATCAACATTATCTCTTACTGCCATTCCAAGTATGATATCAACATTATCTTCATTTAGATTTATTTCATAAATATCATTCTCCCATGAGTAACCAATTACTGCACTATCTTCTCTATTTTCTATGTCTATTCCTGAGGCTAAAGTAGGAGGGGCAATATCTGCAAGAGGAGGGTTGAGGAGCAAGAATGAAAGGGCTAACCATGAAAATAAGAAGAGAAAACTGCTTCTAAACCAATTACCTCTTGTATACAATTCACTGTATTTATTTGGTATTATTATCTTGTGGAGGGAAGGGACTGTCGCCGTCAGCATTACTGGAAGAAGCCATATTATTCCCTCCATGGTTTCTTGAGTCGGCATGAATAAATATCTCATTGCTAATGCAATTAGAGAACCATAAATAATTACAAGCCACATAGAATAAGCATCCGCTACTTCTTTTGTTGCATGAACTTGGGGTTCAAATGGTTCTAAACCCTTCTTTGAAGACTCTTTATTATCACTATCGCCACGCTTATTCTTCTTTCCGGAATAAGCACTTGCCCGAAGTGCAGAGTCTATGTCTACCATACTTTTCAGTTTCATGCGGAGATAACTTCCACATCAACCCTATGCTAGACTAGCAATTATTTTTGTATACTTAGGGCGAATGCTCAAATGGTCTTTTTGATTCGCCCACATGTCGCCGGGGTGGCGTAGTTGGTAGCGCGTCGGACTCATAGGGTATTTTTTGCTGGAGAATCTTCTCTCGCGAAACAGACGATGAGCGTAACATAGCCCCTGAGTATGTCTGAGACATCCGAAGGCCGCGGGTTCAAGTCCCGCTCCCGGCACCAAATAAATAAAATTAAAATAGTCTTTTTTATTGACTATGAAGTATTTCTTGGGTGTTATTCATGGAGTAGATACATCACCCACAACCAATGAACGATTGGCCGGAACTAGGTACTTCAATTCGATTAATTGTCAAAACATGGGCTGGCGATGGTACTTATACCGGACTAACTCTTCCAAGTTCGGGTCCAAATCTAATAACCATTAAGTTACAAAATGGATATAACATCTCATTTCCTGAATCCTATGTGAAGTCGTTCGAGATTCTTTCTAAACCTTCTGATACTACTACATTAGATGTTAATAATCAAGTACAAGATGAATCACTGCCGTTGGTTTATTTAATCCATACTGGAGGAACTATTGCCAGTAAAGTAGATTATAAAACTGGTGCAGTTTCAGCCACCTTTGAACCTAATGATCTTCTAAATTCAATTCCAGAAATAAAAGAAATCGCCCGTATTAAAGTATTAAAATTAGGCAATATGTGGTCTGATGATTTACGCCCAAGGCACTGGAATAAAATGTTAAAGGCAACTGAAAAAGCATTTTCAGAAGGCGCGAAAGGTGTTGTCATTACGCATGGAACTGATACACTACACCTTTCTGCTGCAGCCATGGCCTATGGGTGGTCCGGTAATGGTCAAAGACCTCCAGGCAGGATTGTTCTTACTGGTTCACAGCGTTCCCCTGATAGAGGTTCATCAGATGCAGCTGAAAACATTATTGCATCCGTAATGTGGGCTGCAAATGGACCTCAACCTTCAGGATATAGAGATACTTCTGTAGTTATTTTACATGCCAAATCATCTGATGGAAAATGCGCTGTTCTTCCAGGTTGTGCGAGTAGAAAATATCATTCTTCAAGAAGAGATTCCTTCAAATCCATAAACCAAGACCCATTGGCACATATATTAATTAACAAAAAAGAGATTTCAATAAAAATGAGCGAATTTGAACCTTTTGAAGCAAGATTTGAAGCATCTACGCCTTCTCTTTTCGATGAAAAAATAAAAATCGCAGAATTTATTTCAGGACCTCATTTACAACCCTCTCTTGTTGAATCAGCCATAAAATTAGATTTTAATGCCTTATTATTTCATGGAACAGGATTGGGACATTTGCCTATTGCAAATCCCGAGGACGATAGTATGGAAAATATCAAACTTAGGACAGTGTTAGATGATTTTTGCGGCGGAGGAGGAGTGGCAGTAGTCGTCGCTCAAACTATCCATGGGCCAATAAATATGGATGTCTATTCCAAAGGACGCCAACAACAACAAATTGGAATAATTGGACACAAGTCTTTATGCCCGCCTGGTTCTGCTTTAGTAAAATTACACTATTTATTATCTCAAGGTGAAGGAAGAGAATCTGTATTGAATGGTTGGCCATTAGACTTGGTTGGAGAAAATCCATCTTTTACTCTTGATTAAGCATCCTCATCCGTTTTAATGATGAACCTGTTATACATCCGAGGAGTATGGCAGGACTTTCTCATGAAGAAAATTTAGATGCCATGAGATACGATGCAAATAATTCTGGAGACAGAAAGAAGTTAGAAAATATAAGGCTGGAAGGCCGTAAAACTGCAAAAGAACGAATTCTTTCTATTCTTGATGAAAAAACATTTGTCGAAGTAGATGCATTTGTAAATCACCGCTCAGGAGAAAATAACTTGCATCTCCATCGTCCTTTGGGCGACGGTGTAATCGCCGGACATGGGATGATAGAGGGTAGAAGAGTAGTATGTTTTTCTCAAGATTCTTCAGTATTCGCAGGATCAATCGGTGAAATGCATGCCAGAAAAATACTCAAAATTCTTCAATTCGCGGAGAAATCTCTTTTACCTGTGATTGCAATTTGGGATGGCAATGGGGAAAGGCCAGAAGAAGGCATAACAGCTTTGGGTTCATCTGGAGAAATACTTGATACTATGGTTGCATGTTCGGGCAGGATACCAATGATATCGATTGTTATGGGTAAAGTAACAGGGATTAGTGCCTTGGCCGTTGGCCTCTCAGATTTTGTGATAATGCATTCTTCACATGGCAATATGACACTCTCTGGAGAAAATAATTTTTATGATATCAATATAGGAAGTGAAATCAAAGAATTCTCGGGAAATGCAGAAAATCATTTTAGTAGAAGTGGAATTGCTTGTTTATTGGCAGATGATGATGCTACTGCCCTTGAAATAGCCTCTGATTTACTATCTTATTTCCCAGATAATATGCTTTCTAAACCAGATGTAATAAAAAATAACGATTCTTGGGATAGGAGTTGTAATGAGATTAATGAGGTATTGCCATCAAATCAAGAAAAACCATATGATGTAAGGAAAATAATAGAGATAATTTCTGATAAAAATACATTCCTAGAATTATTCTCTGATTATGCAAGTAATATTGTTGTTGGTTTGGCACGTTTAGATGGTAATTCTATTGGAATAATTGCTAATCAACCTTCAGTATTGGCAGGTTGTCTAGATATAGATGCATCAGTAAAAGCAGCCAGATTTATACGTACATGTGATTGTTTTAATTTACCTGTTCTAACATTCATAGATGTACCGGGCTTTCTTCCCGGGACCGTGCAAGAATATGGCGGAATAATCAAACACGGAGCAAAATTGCTTTTTGCATATTCTGAAGCGACTATACCAAAATTAGCGGTAGTTATTAGGAAAGCATATGGGGGTGCATATTTAGCCATGAGTTGTAAACATCTCAACTCCGACTACAATATTTCGTGGCCATCTGGTGAACTTGCAGTAATGGGTTCCGAGGGTGCTGTAAATATAATTCATAGAAGAGAATTATCTAGTTCAAAAAACAAGGATGATACCTATCAAAAATTATTAAATAACTATAGAGAAAAATTTGGTGATCCCTATGTTGCAGCTAAAAATGGATGGATTGATGATGTCATAGAGCCAGAAATAACTAGGAAAAATTTAATTCAGGCTCTTCGGCCATTATTATCAAAAAGGGAATGGACTCCTCCTAAGAAGCACGATAATATCCCACTTTAGATTATAATTTAGATAAAATTTGCTCAATTGAAGGTAATTTTTCTCCAAACTCATCATCAAATAAAATTTTCCAAGCTTCTAAATGCTGAGCAACAAGCATAATTATTGCAAAATCATCATTGTTGTAATTTTCATTGTATGATATCATAGTATATTTCTCTGCTACAAAATCATCGTTATTTACAATTCCAGGAAGTATATCAAAATTTATAGAAATATCTGGATTAGAATTATCTGTAATTGAATTATTCCATGTTCCGCTACCAATCTCTCTTCTCCCCTCATCAATAACTAATTTCCCTCCACATTTTGCCCATTGGTGAGCAATCGAACGTGCTGTAGAACCTCCTCCTTTCATCTTCAATATCGAATTCTTTATTTCCATCCCAGTATATTTTACCGCTTCAATGAACCCTAAACCATCTGTGTTAATTCCTTTCCATTCTCCTTCAAAATTTGTTATTTGATTTATTCCTCCGACTTCTTGAACGTATTCCAAACTAAATTCTTTATGCAATTGATGTTTAAGTGGAGAAGTAACTGAGAGCCAAAAATTACCTTTTATCTCACTAGTTTTTTTAATCACTTCTTCAAGGTTTCTGGCTTCGATAAAAATAGTTTCAACATCTTTAAATCCAACATAATCGCCAACTATCTGAAATATCTGGGGAGTTAATGAATGAGATACTGGAAATCCCATGATTCCCCAATAATCCGGTGCCTTCATATGCCCTCCCATGTGCTATTAGCAATGAAGGTTTCAAACATCAAGAGTTGTCCGATATGGTAATGGATAGTGACATAGACATAGCAAGAGCAGCAAATCCGAAGCATATTGAGGCTGTAGCCAAGCAATTAGGATTATCTCGCAGTGACTTGATTATGCATGGCTCCAATGTAGCCAAAATATCTTGGAATTCTTTAGAAAATAAAACTAAAAACGCTAATGGCTCATTGATTTTAGTCACCAGCGTTAACCCGACGCCATTTGGGGAAGGCAAAACTGTCACGACTATCGGTTTAAATCAAGGTTTAAACGTCCAAGGACACAATGCATGTTGCGTTATCCGTGAGCCTTCATTAGGACCAGTCTTTGGAATAAAAGGAGGAGCCGCAGGCGGAGGATTTTCTCAAGTCTTACCGATGGAACAAATTAATTTACATTTCACTGGCGATCTACATGCCATAACTTCTGCACACAATCTTTGCTCTGCAATTTTGGATAATTACCTCCATCGAGGAAATCCTCTAAACATAAACACTAATAGGATATTTTGGCCAAGAGTACTTGATATGAATGATAGAAGCCTTAGGGAAATAACAATAGGACTGGGAGGCGCTTCTAATGGATTGGATCGCACCGATCGTTTTGATATAACTGCAGCAAGTGAGGTTATGGCAATACTTTCACTAGCATCTGACTATAAAGATCTAAGATCCAGACTTGGAAGGATAATAGTGGCTGAAAATAATCAAGGCCATCCAGTAACTGCTGATGATATAGACGCAGCAGGAGCAATGGCACTACTTCTTAGAGATGCATTCTTACCAAATCTTGTCCAAACACTTGAAGGAAATCCTGCTTTTGTCCATTGTGGGCCATTTGCAAATATAGCACATGGAAACTCTTCGGTAATAGCAGACAAAATAGCACTTTCTTGCGCAGATTATGTCGTCACTGAAGCAGGTTTTGGTGCTGAAATGGGTGCACAAAAAGCATTACACATAAAATCCACAGCTTCAGGAGTAGTGCCAAGTTGTATAGTTTTGAACGTTACAATCAGAAGTATGAAACTTCATGGAGGTGGTTTTTCAACAGGAGGAGGGGCAAGACCTTCAAAAGAAGAAATTGAATTAGAAAATGTAGAAGCAGTTCGTAAAGGCGCTTCTTCTAATTTAAGGCGTCACGTACTAAATCTAGCATCAACTGAAATACCAGTTGTTGTTTCAATAAATAAATTTTCGACAGATACTGCCGATGAAATAAACACTCTAAAGGATGAGGCGAAAAAAGCTGGGGCGGTTGATATTGTTGTTTTTGAAGGTCATGAAAAAGGAGGAAACGGGGCTATTGAATTGGCAAATGCCGTTGTAAAAGCATGTAAAAAACACGATGAAAACAATAACCCCTTTTCACCTATTGTAGATCCAGGTACAGAAGTTGAACAAACAATATTGAAAATCGCGACAAATATATATGGGGCCCAATCAGTAGATTTCAGTACAGAATCTCTACGTACATTAGAAACAATAAAAAAATGGGGAAAGAATAATCTTCCTGTTTGTATGGCTAAGAATCAATATTCTTTTAGCCATGATAAAACAATATTGGGTGCACCATCGGGATTTAATATGCCAATAAGGGAACTTAGAATTAATGCTGGAGCTGGATTTATAGTGGCCATCTGTGGATCAATGATGACAATGCCAGGTTTGCCAAAAAGGCCTGCCGCAGCAGACATGGATATGGACGAACATGGTTACTTGACTGGCGTTTTCGGATGAGTGTGATTAAGTGCGAAAAATTAAAACTTTGGATGATGGTTTCCGAATAAAAATAGATGATGATGACGATCTGTGGACACTATCTCAGATATGTACCGAAGGCTCACTTGTTGGCATGCTATCTCATCGTCGGGACTCTACAACCGGGACGCAAGAAAATAGTAGAGCAAAAGGAGCTGAGAGAAAGCCAATGTGGATAGTTCTTGAGGTACAATCTTCTTCTTTTCATTCCTTTACAGAAAATCTACGTGTCCATGGGATAATTACTGAGGCAAAAATTGACATCGGAAATCACCATACTCACATAATTGTCTCAGGAAATGAAATCGAGATATCAAGAGAGGGCGGATTTTCTGAAGCCGACGATTCTTTGTTGGCAAAGTCATTTTCTTCCGGTAAAAGAGTTAATTCTGGATTAGTGGTTGTTGAGAATGATGAAATTTTATTATTCGAAGTAACGCAGTATGGTATGAGGGACGTTTCACAATTCTCACTGAGAGGAGGAGGGAAAAGATATTCTGATACTACAGGCATTAGAGATGGATTTTTTACCAAAGTTGCTAAGGAGACAAGCTTAGTATTCAAAGAACATGTTCCTCTGATAATATGTGGGCCAGGAATGGCAAGAGATATTTTTGAAAAAATTCTTATGAATTTGGGCGTTAAAAATGAGATTCTCAATTCCCCAACATCAATTGGCGGCCGTTCTGCTGCTAATCAAATTTTAACAGATGGATTAGCTGACTCCATAATTGGTAAGAATGCATTAATAATTCAAATAAGAACAATAGAAGAAGGATTAAGGAGAGTTGCAACAAATGGAAATGTTTGCTATGGGCAAGAACAGATTTTGGAAGCTGCAAAACAAGGGGCCATAGAAAAATTAGTTATTTTAGCATCCATATTAAGAAGTAAAGATAATAAAAATAACTCAATTTGGTTATCTGTAATAAAAAATGTAAAAATTTCCAAAGGAGAAGTGATACAATCTTCATCCGATCATGACTTTGGCGAACAACTTTCTAGTTTTGGAGGGGCATTAGCATTACTGAGATGGAAATTAGATTGAGATAAGTCCTTGACCAAACCACTCTTCGTAAGTATTATGTCTAATCATTTCTCTATCGTTAATTTTCGGCACCCCGATTCTTTAGACGCTGGCTCTTTAGTGTCAAAATCTGCCATAGAGGCAGGGGCTAAAGTGGATGTAATAACTTCTCAGAAAGATGAAACATTTAGTGATTTCAATTATGGGAATGTAGATTGGAGGAATATTCTTCAGCATAAACATTGGTTGATACTTTCATCCACTACTGTTCTCGAGGGGAATTCGCCCTCTAGTGCATGGGGTGCATCAATGATTTTTGGAGAATTAGAAGGTACAAAAACTGTAATGATTGTAGACATGCCGAAAGATAATGATAAGATTACAGAAATGTGGGGGCAGATAGTTACTAGAATACGTCAAATTCATATCTTATTTTTTACAAAAGAAGCATTAAATATAATTTCTGCATTAGAAAATATCTCGACTTCTTCATTATTGTCCGATATCAGAATAAAAGGACTCGTGCCGATTGTATGTAGTTATGACGAAATTAGTAATATTGCTAAAATCGCCCATTCCTCTGGTGAACTTTCTATACAATTAGAATGCCAGTTAACATACTATTCTTGGCTTGCAAATTTTATTTTTGGATTGTCATCGACTAATCCTAACAAAAGTGAAATAAGGCATGCAGCTTCTTATGCAGATAATTCTAAAATCGCATTTAATTAACTTTCTTCACTCATTTTTGAAGACCCCTTTTGAAGGAGGGGCATTTCGGCATGACCCGGAGTACGAGTAATGTCACTAAAATTAGGACCTGCTGGAGTCCCTCTATCTTGCAAAGGAAGGACAATAGTAGAGGGCATGGATGATATAACAGTGTTGGGCTTGGATGCAATGGAAGTTCAAACAGTAAGGACAGTACAACCACATCACTTTGATCAGTATTGGCAAGCCGGAATCCTATCTTGGAAGTCAGATTTCGAGATGAATATGCATGGCCCATATTACGCTGAATTATTGGGCAGTAAGAGAGAAAGAAATAGGACACTGTCTAAAATGGAAGCTAGTATGCAGGCAGGAAAACTAGTTAATGCCAGACATCTCACATACCATGTAGGACCATATGGAGATTTCGAGCCAGGTTCCGAAGCCAATGAAGAATTAATCAACATATTCTCAGGAGTTGTCGACAGAGTGCGCAATATATGGGGAGTTGATGAAGAAGAGGAAGAGTATTCTGCTTTCCCATGGATTTATGAAGCTGAACCTTCACTTGTTGGAATTGAAACTTCTGGTAGGCAAGAACTCTGGGGTACAGTAGAAGAAGTTTTAGAAGTTTGTAACCATGTTGATGGCACTGTCCCTGTTCTGAACATGGCTCACATACATGCAAGAGGCCATGGTATGATGAGAACAAGTGAAGACTATGCTGAACTTTTCGACCGTGTTAGGGAGACATACGGGGGTTCGAAATTTTATTGCCATTTCGCTGGCGTTGAACATAGGATGGGGAATGCATTACATTACACTCAAATTAAGAAATCCGATCTAAAATTCGAACCATTTGCTGAATATCTGGCGGAAGAAGGAGATTGGATGGATATTACGATTATTTCCGATTCTCCTCTACTTGAACATGATGCAATGTATATGCTGCAACATTATGATAAAGCTAGACAAAGACTGCTTGAAATACGTGCGAGAGATGAAAGAGGCATGATTACAAAAACCCAAATTAGTAATGAAACAGAATCTCCCGATGCAATAGAAGAAGAAATTCCCGGCCCCAGTATTTCTAAACCATTATTGGAAAAGAAAGCATCCGTAAAGGAATCCAAAGATAAATTACCCAAATCAAAAACTCAAGAATCAAAGATGATTTCTTTTGAAGATGAAGATGAAGATGAAGATGACCTTTTTTGAAAGTTCTTTGGAAGACTTGAAGTCATATCTACAATGGCGCACCATTAAGGGACTGTAGCTCAGTAGGGAGAGCGCCGCACTGAAGATGCGGAGGCCGCCGGTTCAAGTCCGGCCAGTCCCACCATTATCAGTTTTATTTTACTGAAGTAACAATATCTTTCTGTAGTTCATGAAGCTTTGTAATTCCCAAGGAAGCAGAATCCAATAACATCTCTAGTTGCTTTCTTGAGTAAGTGGATTCTTCTCCTGTGCCTTGCACTTCTACAAATTCTCCATTACTTGTCATTACTACATTCATATCGACATCGGCATTACTATCTAAAATGTAATCTAAATCGGTCCAAACCTTCCCTTCTAATAAGCCGACACTCAGTGCAGCCACATCATTAGGCATTACTTTATTCTCATGTTTTCTTCTTTCTTCAGCAGATAGTGAAGGGGGCTTCCATCCATTTTTTATTTCTTCTCTACTACCTCTTAATTCCTCAGGAAGACATTCTCCACTTTCAATAAGTCTCCTTACTGCAATTCTCATTGCAATACAAGCCGCTGTTATTGATGCACATCTGGTCCCTCCATCAGCATTTAATACATCACAATCAATGGTTAAAGCAATAGGCCCTAATGCACTCAAATTAATTGAACCTCTTAACGATCTAGCAATCAATCTCTCTATCTCTTGAGTTCTTCCTTTCGCTCCCGTTCGCTCTCTCCTAAATCTTGTATCTGTTGAACCGGGTAAAAGTGAGTATTCTGCATGAACCCAACCTTTGCTCGAATCTCTTGGAAACCATCTCGGTAGAGAAGGGGCTTTGGTAACGCATGCAAGAATTGTAGTGTTGCCCTGGCTATAAAGAATGGATGATAGCGCATTCGGAGTAAAGTCTAATTTAACCTCAATATCTCTAAGCTCTTCACTATCTCTTGAAATATCCATACTGTCTTTTTTCATTTTTGCCATGCTATCCGTATGGCATATGTCTGATGAACTATTCGTGTATTTATTCTAAATTTCTGTAAAAATTATATCAAATATCTTTAGCGAAAGGAGGCCATCTTCCTATGTATAGGGAAAGTAATATCAATAAAATTTGTATTATTCCTCTGATTACATGCTCAATCGCATTAAGTCTTACTCCACCTATTGGAATATCATTAATCCACATATTTAGATTTGCCCAATATAAAATAATCAGCATCAATGAGGTGCCAAGAGATCCATATTTCCTAAGCGGTTTAACCAAAATCATAATTCCAAACATTATCTCAAATACGCCACTTAAATAAACCCAAAACTTAGCATTACCAAGTATTGAAGGGACTATGGGCTCAAACCATTCTGGATCAAGAAAGTGTTGTATCCCAATATGGATAAAAAAAAATCCAAATAGTACTGTTATGACTTTACGAAGAATTTCCATTTACGACCACCCTTCCTATTTTTTAGGTCGATAAGACTTAATTATTTCAGGATTTGTGTCGATATAGGGCCCGCCAATAAGGTCCACACAGTAAGGTATACTTGCAAATATCTTTTCTAATATTTCTCTAATCGACCTAGGTGAACCTGGTAAATTAATTACCAAACATTTCCCTCTTATTCCTGCAGTCTGCCTTGAAAGAACTGCAGTAGGGACGTATCCCAATGAAATCCTCCTCATCTCTTCCCCAAATCCTGGTAGCATCCGATCACAAATGCCTTCAGTTGCTTCAGGAGTAACATCTCTAATTGCAGGTCCTGTACCTCCGGTAGTTATTACGACACTGCACATTTTATTATCTATCAAATCTATCATCCCTTTCTCAATATCTTCTTTTTTATCAGCCACTAGGTAGCGAGATATTTCCCAAGGAGTTAACAAAATTTCTTGCAAAAATTCTTCAATCTCTGGCCCACTTTTATCTTCATAAACGCCTCTAGAGGCTCTGTCCGAAGCAGTTAAAATACCAAAACGACATGTTTCATGATTGGTCATGTTTCGTCGAAGAACACTATCATAGAAAATGACATCGGTCATATTATTCCAATTCTAGGGGGTATGTTCAAAGACCGCCACTATCTTAGAATACACTCCAGAGGTGATGAAGTGTTGAGTCTACCCCAAACTACACTAATTATCATGACCATTGTGAAAAACAGGATTTTTTCTCTATTTTCCGATGTAATTAATTATACAGACTCAACATATTGTTATTGATGTTGGTGATATTATGACAATTGGTAATAAATATGGTATACAAATTATTGCAGTAAAGCAGGAATGCCCTGAAGCAGATGAAAATGAAATCAGTGAAGAATTCAGACGGTATGAAGAAGAATTCTTAATCCCTCCCGAAGATGCTCTGAGGTCAGTTATTAGAAAATTCCAATTAGCTTCAGGAAAACAAGTTTCTACTCCATCTTCTCCACAAAAAATTGAGAAAAAGGTAACTCATTTTTCAGAACTTGGATCTGATGATAAGAATGTTACGATGGAAGTTGCAGTGATATCTTATACTCCTAGGATGCAAATGGTTAGGGGTGAAGAAAAACAAATTGCTTTTGGATGGATTGAAGATAATCCTTGGGAAGAAACCAGTAAAAGAGAACGCTGGGATTTTAAAGACTGGGGGCAACATTCGGCAAATCTACTCCCCAACTCAATAGTCCGTTTGGAAGGTATTTCCGTTAATGAGTGGAATGATAAAAAATCTATAAATATAAACCGTTCGAGTAGAGTAACTATTCTTAGTGAAGGAGATTCTAATATTATCAAATCAATTAATGAACCATTAGAAATCTCAGAATTAGTGAAAAATGAAGGTTTTGGTAGTACTGTAGGTAGAATTATTTCTATAAAGCCAGATGTTATAGTAAAAAAGGATGGAACAGGAACTTTGGATATCTTCAGAGGAAGGATATCTGATTCAACTGGAAGTGTAGGATTTTTGTCATGGGTACCATTTGATTTCGAATCTGGTAATTTAGTTAAAATGGAGAATATATCTATTCGTAAATTTAGAGACACTCCTGAAATAAATATAAGTAACGACGCAAAAATAGAACTTTATATTGATAATTCATTTCCTCAAATAGAAGACTTAGTACATACGACCAAGTCTAATATATCTGAATTAAGAAATGGCATGAGAGATATATCAATTACGGTACAAATTGATTCTTGGAACCAAAGAAAATTTACCTCGGAAGACGGTTCAGAGAAAATTGTTAGAAGTGGCGATATAATTGATCCAAGTGGAAGATGCCGCCTGACTGCATGGTGTGATTTCAATCCAGTAAAGGGTGATTTTGTTGAATTATCTGGTTCACGAGTTCAATTTTGGCAAGGTTCTCCAGATTTAGTTATCGACGATTTAAACCAAGTAAAAAATCTCACCAATCCTCCTTGGGAGGCCATTAATACTGAAAATCATTGGGTAGATGTAGATTTAGATGATTTAGTAAATGGTGGTTCAAGAAGGGGAATAAAAACATCTGGTAACATAATTTCAATAAGGGCAGACTCTGGAATAATATATAGATGCCCAGAGTGTCGACGTGTTTTAAGAGATGATTCATGCACAGAACACGGTACTGTACAAGGAAAAGAAGATTTAAGACTCAGATTTGTTTTAGACAATGGTATTTCAAACGCTTCGCTCTTATTATCAAAAGAACCTTCAGAAGAATTACTTTCTAGTAAATTTGAAGAAATCAAAGAACAAATATCTATTTCTGGCAAAGATCATTTTTTATCTTCATTAAGAAACATGCTTTTTTCACAGAAGGTCGAGATACAAGGTAGGGCTTTGGTAGATAACCAAGGGACTATGATTTTAGCGGAAAAACTATCTATCTCTAATCCTGATTTATCTAAAGAGGCAAATAAGATAATGGAGAAATGGGGGGTTGTTTTATGATATCTGCGACTAGAATAAAACGTCAAAGCGCTATTAGACTATTTGCTCAAGAATATTCAGAATCTAACCTCACAGAGCAAGGAATAGGCGAATACGATCCTTCTTTCGTAATAACTAAGCTCGGCATCAAAGTCAATAGAGCATTATTTTGTGGAGTTATTGATAGACTAGAAAAGAGAGAAGGAGACAATGGTCCTAGTTTTAATGGCCAATTAAGAGATCCAACTGGCGTAAACCGTTTCAATGTCGCCTCCTTTCAACCAGAATTACAAGTAGAGATGGAAGAACTATTTGCAAGATTTGAATCAGGGGATCGCTTTCTAATGGCCATAGTTGGAAAATCTAGATGGTTCGAAGGTGATGAAGGAGGTATTTTTACTTCTTTTCGTGTAGAAGAATTCGCAGTAATAAATCAAGAATCATATATGAATTGGCTTATTGAAACTTCTGATGCAACATTACGCAGACTAAATTTCTATGAACTATCATTGGGAGTGGATATTAATAAAGAATCATTGATTTCATCGGGAATGCCTCCTGATTTAATAGATGGAACATTATTAGCAAGACAACATTATTCCAATGCCGATACTGAAAACTATCGCTTAGGAATTCTAAAAGCACTTTCTAGTGCTTCTGGTAGGCCCGTAGAAGATTCAGATGACTCTATTCAAGAGAAAGAAGATATTGTTGAAAATATCACCAATAATCAAACTGATGTTAATCCGGCAGATATTATTTTAGACACAATAAGAAATCATGATACTGGCACAGGGGTTGAATATGACAAACTCGTAGAATCTTGCACACTTTCTGGAATTTCCAGAGAATCTGCTGAGGACTGTATTGAGGATTTGAGGGATGTACAGGGTGACATTATAGAGCCCAGGTTTGGATTTTTCAGGCTTTTAGATCAATAGTAAGACTACATATCCTCTTTTAGTACCTCATCAGATTGTTTCATTTTTAGCCGTATTCTATCTATCAAAGGTTTAACTTCATATTGTAGAATTTTCTTCTCATCACTTATTTTTTTTATTATGCCGCCTTTATTCTCAGCTATATCGGTAGCAACCATCAACAGTCTTTCTTTCACTTTGTCTTCCATAATTGGCCAACCTCTTCTTTCAACCAATCTGATTAGAAGATTTTTTTCTAGACTACTCCACTCTCCTCCGTATTCTCTCAATATCGTACTTACCATTCTTTCCAACTCAGGAATTCTGGCTTGAATGGCTAATAAATTTCCTTGAATAACAGAACTTTCTTTGTCGATGTCAATAATCATCAGTTCTCTAGCATCTTCCAAATAAGCTTTAGGAATTTCTTCTTGAAATACTTCGGAATTGACATTTTCTACAATATCTCCGACTAATTCTTCTTTTTCCACGCCTAAATCAATTATCTCTATTCCATTCCTATGTAAACTACGTTTAATTCTGCCCCATCCTTTAGATTGATTTGTCAAAACTCCCGCAACTCTTCCCATTAATATTGTTCTTGTACCGCTTAATGGCATCTCAAGCCTGCGACATAATTCATATAATGTATCTTTATCCATTTCCGCTAGTCTTTCTATTGTCATTCTTCTTGAGTCAAAATTCAGATGCAGCCATAATCTCCTTCTTCGTTCTTTATGTGAACCGGATGATTTAATTCCAAAAATTCTCAATATTTCTCCTAGTTCCTTGTGAGGAGTGCCCTGTATTCCTTCCCAACTGAGATCTATTCCAGATAGAATTTTCTGTTTTATTATTCTCGCTCTTAAAACTTCTACTGAGCCACTTTTCTGAATTTCTTCTCTTTCAGCAATTTCCCGCAACTCAACTAAACGACTCTTGTAAAGTAAGTTCAGCATTGGTATATCTTTAATCAGTATTACTCCTCAAACCCTCGCCATATGTTCTAACTGATATTGCTTACGCTAATTATCAGTTCTTTTGTCTACTTTTTCGACCAAGGCGTTATCGTCATTATTCTTCTAAATCAATAAAAGCAGTCGCTATTTTATCATGATAGGAGTCTTGAGGAACATCTTGTGAAACTTCTCTCAGTATCACTTCCCAGTCTCTAATTAGGGAAATCGTTGCATATTCAAATTTTGAATAAGGAATTATTCTATGAATCCCTATTGTTCTTTTACCATTTTTAGAAATTTTTTCAATTTTCAATTCTACATGGACTTCAGAATCTACAACTTCTCCTTCGGAATCATGACAGGCTTGTTCTAGAGTCAAATCTTTGTATCTCTCCGCCTCTTCCATTAGCGACTTTACCTTTCTATGTCTAACCAAAATAGATGTATTTGCTAACTCTTGACTAGTCAAACTACCTAATATTTGATTTTGAACCCACCATATAGTTTCTCCTTCTTTCTCAGTCATTACTCTTGTTAGTGATTTTGGCGAACTTTTCCTGGTCAATAATATTATCAAATCTGAGTAGGGAATTGGCAAGAAATAAGCACCACCTCCTTCTTTAGGATCAGGAAGTAGTGTATGTCTTCTTCCATTAAACTTAAGACTCTCAAATATCTCTTTAGATGTAATGAAGCCATCTATTTTACCTAATTTTCTTTGTTCCTCCATCCATTCTGATGTTTCAAAATCATTTGAATGAATTATTTCTATATTATTTATCGATTTATATGCTTCAATACTAAGTATACGCAAATCATTACGGGCTCTTCGTAATTGCCTTCTGATTATTTTTTGTTCACACAGAATTATTGCTGATTTAGGTTGATAATCAATTTTATTCTCGGAGATTAGTAACATATTGGGTCTTTTAGGAGCAATTGCACCAGAAACATGACATTCGTATTGAAGCATCTCTAATTCCTTTCCATGAAGTTCAATTCCTGTCATGGCGACCACGTCACACTCCCCCTCACTCAAGTCTTTGATACTTGACGAAAAACTCGAAGATGTCGTAACCATTCCCTCAAAGTCATTATATTCTTCTGATTTTAGTATATTATTGAAGTATTTTGTAATATTACAATGCGGCGAATCCAAGGTAACAATTTTTGTTTTGTTTTTCACGGCAACCACCACAGGAGAGGGAGTACACACTATACTCGTTCAATCCGTATACACACTTGTTGATATATGCGACCCCTAGCAGTTAAAGTGAGGTACATGGAAACAGAGTATTTTATCAATCCCAATTTGTCTGCAATCAAAGATCGTTTTGATGATGCTTTAGAAGAATTAGTATTGCATAAATTATCCGGAGATGAAGCACCAGCTATGTCCCTGGCAAGAGACATATTACTTTCTGGAGGAAAGAGATTTCGTCCAGTATTGGCTCTATTGGCCCATGAAGCTGCAGGTGGCAATGATGATTCTATGATTATGGATTTAGCACTTGCATCAGAAATAATTCACACTGCTACTTTAATCCACGATGATATTTATGATCAGTCAAAAACTAGGAGGGGAATGCCAACATTGCACACTAGTCATGATTTATCTCATGCTATTATTGCTGGAGATTATTTATTTGTAATTGGTTTTTCATTAGGAGGGAGATATGACAATGTAATAGTAGAAAAAATTGGCAAATCTGCTGCTAATCTAGCATCCGGCGAGTTACTACAATTTGAGCATATAGGAAATTTTAGTACAACTCCGGAGGATTATTATGCTATTGTTGATGGAAAAACGGCAGGACCTTTTGCTTCAGCATGCGCTTGTGCCGGCATTATTGCAGGCGCTCATCAGGAAATTATTGATTCATTAGAAAACTTTGGTATAGAAATAGGTCGAGCATTCCAACTAGTAGATGATTTGTTGGATCTTACTGGCGAACCTTCAATGGGTAAGCCAAGAGGTACAGATGTTTATGATGGTAAAATGACATTGCCCTTGATACATGCATTGACATTACTTTATGGCCCTGAAAGAGATCAATTAGAAGATATTTTGAATAATTTTAGTGATGATAGATGGCAAGAATTAACTGTACTTTTGGATAAATCTAGCTCATTAACATATGTCAAACAATTAATTAAGAATCATATAAATAGGGCCTTGGATAGTTTAAACAAACTACCTGACTCTAATGCAAAGAGTATGTTGATAGAAATAGCCCTAGAATCACAAAATAGAAAATTATGAATTATTCCAAAATCTAATGGCGGTGTACTATGGTCGAAGATAAATTCTGGGACTTAGTGATAATTGGAGGTGGCCCAGCAGGAAGTACCACGGCTAGATTTGCAGCTCAAAACGGACTTAGTGTGCTTGTGGTGGATGGACGCCAATCAATAGGTGAACCACTACAATGTGGGGAATTAGTACCTTCAAATAACGAGATGAAAAGATTGTGTCCAAATGTTCCCGACATAGATGAACTTTTCAAAACTCCCAAAAGTGCAATTTCTAAGCAGACATCAGAAATGCATTTAATACCTCCATCTGGAAAACCTCTAAAGTATAATTTTGAGGGTTTAATGTTAAATAGAGTTAAACACGATAAAGAATTAGTACGAATTGCTAAATCTCTCGGAGCCGAATATCTTACTGGTAAAAGAGTTCAGGANATTAAAGATAATTCAATTATCTTAAAAGATGGTTCTAAAATTAATGCTAGAATAATAGTGGGAGCAGGAGGNCATAATGACCCATTAAGAAAGAAGTTCTGGAAAGTAAAATCTCTCAATATTCCTGTAAAATTTGTTCTTATGGANGGTTCATTCTCGAATGCAGTNGAACTTCATTTTGGCTCCACTGCTCCCGGAGGGTATGCATGGGTATTTCCAAAAGAAGGAGGGGCAAATATAGGATTAGGAATTCAGAGAANATTCACAAAAGGTAAAAGTTTGAANATTTTTGCAGAAAACTTCTTTTCTAAGTACAAAGGAAATATTAGTTTTGAAGGAGCCGGCTCTCTTCCTATGTCTGGAACAATTAAAACTTTTGTAAAAGGTAATTATTTACTCGTAGGTGATTCAGCTGGCATGGTACTACCATCTAATGGAGCAGGAATAACAATTGCTATGATAGGTGGTAGGATCGCGGGACAGGTAATTTCTGAACACATAAAATACGGCACTCCTTTGATAGAATATGAAAAAAGATGGGAACATCAAATGGGTAATGTGATGAGAAATTCCAAAAGGTCATTCAAACTAGGTAGCATTCTTTTTAGATTTCCAGATTGGTTCATAAATATTATTTTCAATAGGTTAACAAAACCACTCATATGGAATGCCATTACTTGCAGGCCATTACTAAGAATTTTCTAATTCCGGAGACTTTCCTGCCCAAATTGTTGCCATACCTGGGAAAATAACTTTCCCTGACACGCTTTCAAAACCCTCTTCAATCAGCATTTTAGTATATTTTTTAGTTGTTCCAAAATTAATGTAAGTTTTTGTTAGCCATTTCCATGGATGTTCTTTTTGCTTGCATACTATCCTTGCATAAGTCCCTACCCAATACTTCATCCAAAAATGTCCCAAAAAACCATGAAAATAATTCATTTTAGCAGGATCAACAATTATCAACGTACCTCCTGGCTTCAAGACACGTCTAACTTCTGAAAGCCCTTTTCTCTTGTCATACCAATCTCTAAACGAGAAAAGTGTACACACAGTATCAAATAAATTATCTTCAAATGGTAAATCTTCAGCCGTTCCTTGGATGAACTTCGCTCTTGAATCTCCTCTTTTTTCACGTTTATCATCAACGCGAATTTTCGCAATTCTTAACATTTCGGGAATTGGGTCCAGACAAACTAAATCTCTGCCCCTCACATCTTCAGCAAAACTTCCTGGTCCACATCCTATTTCTAATATTAAACCCTCATCCGGTAGTTTTTTCCTCACAATTTTTCTCCATCTAGAAACTTGGCCAAGTGTGGCAAAATGATTAATTTTGTCATAAACTGGTATGGTTGCTTCAAGATTTTTTTGGAGCTCACCCCAATCTTCTTGACCAATAATTTCTGAGTCCATATCATATCGCGAAAGCAACAAGTATTTGGTAAGTACTGGTAAAAATGTCAAATACTTCAAAGATTTATTCAAGTCCAGTATCGGTTATTATCATAAACTAAATTTATGTGGCATACACATTCTGGTGCAGAGCATGGTGAGAGAGAAAGTTTTACGCGCAATAAAAGATGCTGAAAAAGCCGCTTCTAAAACTCTTTCGGATGCTAAAAAAGAAGCAGCATCAATATTATCGCAAGCCCGTCAGGGAGCATCTGAAATTTTAAACTCAGAACGTTCCAATGCCGAATCTACTAATCAAAAGTTGGTATCTAATGCACGAGAAAGCGCTAATTCCGAAGCAAAATTAGTTTCGGACGGCGGAAATGTGGCGCAGCAAAGTGTACATGACTCTGGTAAGAAAAATCGTACTAAGGCAGAGAAGATAGTAATTGATGCTTTCAAAAAATAAATATCAATTCAGGAGGCTAAAATTATGTCACAGGTCCATACTCAAAGAATGGGCCGTCTAATTGCAGCTGGAAGTAAAGATAAGATAGATGAGATGATAGATTGTCTAGCAAATCTGAATGCCCTCCATTTCATAGAATATGATGGCTTAGAAGAAGGATTTAATCTTGGATCTCCAAAAGAAGAGGCAGAAATAATAGGCAGACGCTTGAACAAACTTCGTTCCGCAGCATCAATTGTTGAAGGAAAAAATCCTAAGAAGCCTGTTTCTATCAATAAAGTACGTTCAGAGTTAGATGACTCTCTACCATCTGCAGTCGAATCGCTACTTGAAAAAAGTACAAGATTAGATTTAGTGGACAATCAACTTTCTTCTTTAAGAGAAGATAAGGCATTCTTAGAACTTATCTCTTCATTAGGTTTAGATGTCGAATTACTATCTGGTTATGCTAACATCGCGTCATTCATCGGAACAGTTAATGATTTAGATCCGCTAAAAAGCATTGATACAGATAATCTCCTTTTCACAGGATATTCCAAAAAAACCAACGTCGTGGCATTATTTGTAAAAAATAGCGATTCAAGTACAATCCAATCAATACTGAACTCTTGCGGCTTCCAATCTATCAGTATTCAAGAAAACTTACAAGGGAATCCTCTCGAATTACTGTCAAAGGCAACTGATAAAATTAATACTTTAGAATCTGAAAAATCTATGATAGTAGATGGTTTAGAAATGTGGAATAATGAATTCGGAGAATCTTTAACATGTGGTTTAGAATTATTGGAAAGAGAACATGATATTTTAACCGCTCCTGTTAAAATCGCCGTTTCTGATCATGCCTTTTTCATAGACGGTTGGGTTGAAATGTCTAGATCTGAAGAAGTACAAAAAGCTCTTTCAGAGTGTTGTATTTTTACTGAAATCTCACCTTTTAAGATCAAAGCCGGAGAGGGAGGACACGGACATTCAGATCATTCACACAATCAAGAAATGCCTCCAATTGCTTATCAGGATAGAAACTTATCAAAACCAATGGAATTACTCACTGATGCAGTCGGACGTCCAGCTTATGGGCGAATAGATCCTACTTTATTCATGTTTGTGACTTATCCTATTTTCTTCGGGATGATGTTGGGAGATATGGCATATGGTTTGATTACTATTTCTCTTGGCGCTTTCATCATGGGTCAAGCAGGTCCAAATAATTTAATGACCATGGGTGGCAAATTTTTGATTTATATCGGATTGGGAACATTTGTATTTGGTTATCTTTATGCCGAATTTGCTGGATGGGAGATTTTCCCCCATGGTCATAGCAATCCAGCTGAAGCACTTTCTATTCTATATCCTCCAGTGGATTCACATGGTTCTGTGTGGCATGATTCATTCCCATTTGGAATAGAATTAGCATATCCATTCCATCGTGTTGTTTTGGTTGAAGACCACGGAAATCTTGAAAATTTAGTATTATTAACAATTTATTTGGGGCTAATTCACATTATATTCGGCCGATTAATAGGTTTTCGTGATGTGATGTTTTATGGTACAGATCATGGCCACGTGGGCGTCACTGCGGCCTTCTTCGAGCATGGAGTTTGGATTGTATTGTTGATTGGAGGTTTCCTCTTTTCCTATGGATTTTTAGGTCCTAGTGAAGCAGAATACATGGTTCTGCCAGGAATGATTATAGCGATTTCAGCAGTAATAATGTTGATATGGACATTATTCAATTACCATGGCATTCCATTTGCTATTAGTTTGATCCTTGCACCTATTGAGGCCATTGGAATGATGCCTTCAGTAATTTCTTATGTTCGTCTTTTTGCAGTAGGTGTAGTGGGGGTTAAAATCGCAGAGACTGGAAACATCAAACTTTTCGAGCCTATGGTCCATGCAATAGAACATAGTGAATTCTTAGTAGTCCCATTTTTACTTATTGGATGGTTATCAGTACAATTCTTTGCATGGGGGTTGGGAGTATTCAGCCCGAATATCCATGCAGCAAGACTTCATTTTGTAGAATGGATGAGGCAATATTACGATTCTAGCGGAGAGGAATTTACACCTTTCGGTTTCCGCTCGCACCATGTGGAGGTCGAGTGATATCAGATTCCAAGCATAATGCTTAGAAAAAAAATGGAGGAAAAAAAATGAATAATAAAAATAAAATGAGAGGAATGAGTATGCTATTGACATTATCATCTATAGTGATGATTGCAACTAGTGTACAGGCTGAAGCAAACGAAAGTACAGTAGAGGCATATGGTAAATTGGGCGCAGGAATTGCCCTAGGTTTAGCAGGAATTGGAACTGGTTTGAGCCAAGGTCCAATTGGTGCAGCAGCTGTTGGAATGATTGCTGAGGATAGTAGTAAGTTCGTTAACGGACTAATTTTTACAGCCCTACCTGAGACCATCGTACTTTTCGGATTTCTTGCATTATTCTTGCTTTAAGCAGGATTTTGTGAATTATCCATAATCTTAAATGAGGTATGATGAATGACATTAGATGCACTAGCAGATGAAATCGATACGCAGGCTAAGGCTGAAGCCAAGTCTATTATCGATGCAGCAAAAATTCAAGCCAAACAAATTGAAGATGAAGCAAGGGCTGAAGCAAATTCTTTATCTTCTGAAATGAAAATGCGTGCTGAGAGAGAAAGCTCGCAAATCTCTGTAGAAGTTGTTGCATCGGCCAAACAAGCTAATCAGAAACATCTATTGATTGCCCAGAGAGAGGAACTAGATGAAACATGGAATTCAATTCAAAAATCTGTTTCTTCTCCAGATCTCGAGGGACGCTCTAATCTTTTGAAGTCTCTTTTATCTGAGGCAAATAAATCGGGCAAAGGGATGATATTAAGGCCAGTTTCTACTGATCGGAAGGAACTTGAAAAAGGAAACTTCACCATGGGAGATGATATTGAGGGATTAGGAGGATTTGTACTTGAATCTAAAGATGGCTCAATTGTTCTTGATTATAAATTCGATAGCCGCCTTGAGAAAGCGTGGCAAGAGAATCTAGGACTGGTTAATAAGACTTTATTTGGTAATTAAGTGGTGTTTTTATGGTAAGAGTAGTTAGCGGAAGATCGAACATATACAATGCTGCAGCACGTGCTAAAGCGCGCAAAGCATCTTTGATAGATCCTACGAGAATGCTACAATTACTACAATTGGGTCCCGAATCTATTGGGGCAAGTATTGGTGAATTAGGATATAGGAATGAAATGGATATTTATACCTCTAGGATGAGTGGTGCAGATGCCGTAGAGGCAGCATTGGTTCATAATTTAGATAATGATTTATCAGAAATATTGAGATTTTGTCAAGGGCCTTTGAAATCTATTGTATCTATTTATATTGAGCGCTTTTCTTATGAAAAAGCGAAAACAGTCCTCCGCTCGGTTAATGGGGGGTGCTCAGATGAGTTAATAGAATCTCAAATATTGCCTTCAGAAAATCCAACTAATGCAGTCTGGCTTGATATTGTAAGGAATACAGAAACGGTATCAGAAGCAGCAAATGCAATGGCAGGTACACAGTGGGGCAGAGAATTATCAAAATTGGAGGGAAGCGACCCATCCCTCGAGGAAATGGAAGATGCATTAGATAGACAATATTATGCTAATGCACTTGAAGTATCCAGGGGAAAAGATTCTAATATCCAGTTGATGAAATATATTAGAACTGAAATAGATCATCGAAATATAATAAATCAGTTTCGTGAATTGCGCCAGAATATTTCTCCAGAAAAACGTTCACAGATGATTATTTCAGGCGGTAGAATTCAGAATTCTATTATGCTACAAGCCTCACAAGCAACTACTCAAGAGGCGTTATTGGATATACTTAGGAGAAGTATTTACTTTGACGACGATGGTTTTGATGAAGCAATTGTTGAGTCTAAAAATACTCAATCCTTGGACCCAGTTGCTTCTTTACTTACGCATAAAAGACATTCAATTTTGAAGCGCTTCGCATATCTTAATCCTGTTTCACCTTTCCCTGTAATATATTATATCGAAAGAAAAGTATTGGAAATTCAAAATCTTCGTCTTCTTGTGCGCGGGAAGGCGATTGGCCTCACATCTGAGGTATTAGAAGCGCATATGGATTTTTGAGGTAGATGATATGGAAATAGCAGTTGTCGGCTCCCTTGATTTTACTCTCGGTTTTCAATTAGCCGGTGTATTGAGGTTATATAATCCAGAAAACATAGAAGAGACTATTTCAATAATGAAAGATCTCTTGAATCAAAAAGAAGTAGGAGTTATTGTAATTGATAACTCTGATTTATTACAACTCCCAGAAAGATTACGAATACAACTTTCAGAGAGCATTACTCCCACTGTATTGGGAATAGGGACAGAAGAGGATAATACCCTCAGAGAGTCGATCAAATCGGCACTAGGAGTCGATTTGTGGAAATAAATCCTAGAAAAAATAAATGGAAGTGAATTAAAAAATGAGTGAAGAAAAAGGAGTAATTTATCGTATCTCTGGGCCAGTAGTGACAGCAATAGGAATATCGCCAAGAATGTACGAAGTTGTGCGAGTAGGAGATGAAGGTTTGATGGGAGAAGTAATTGAGTTGCATGGTGAACAATCTGTAATTCAAGTATATGAAGAAACTTCAGGAGTTAGGCCAGGAGAACCTGTAATAAGAACAGGCCAAACATTATCTGTCCAATTAGGACCAGGTCTTCTGACAAAAATATATGATGGCATACAAAGGCCTCTCCCAGAACTTGAAAAAACAATGGGCGTATTCATTACGAGAGGAGTTGATGCTGATGGCCTTGATTTGGAGAAGAATTGGCAATTTAATCCTACTGTAAAAGCTGGAGATAGTGTATCGCCAGGAGATGTAATAGGTACAGTACAAGAAACTACTACTATTGAACACAGAGTTATGATTCCTCCCGGGATATCTGGTAAGATTAAGGAAATAAAATCGGGTGAATTTAATGTTACTCAAACCGTATGTATATTAGACGATGGGAATGAAGTACAAATGATGCAAAAATGGCCAGTCAGAACACCAAGGCCCTTTACAAAGAAGCATGCCCCAGAAGTTCCTCTACAAACAGGACAGCGAATTCTAGATTTCCTTTTCCCGTTGGCAAAAGGAGGCACTGCCGGTATCCCTGGTCCTTTCGGCTCAGGAAAAACAGTCACACAGCAACAATTGGCGAAATGGTCTGATGCAGATATCGTCGTATATATCGGCTGTGGCGAAAGAGGAAATGAGATGACAGAAGTTCTTGACGAATTCCCTCATCTAATTGATCCAAAAACTGGAGAAGCATTGATGAATCGAACTACAATGATTGCAAACACGTCTAATATGCCGGTTGCAGCCAGAGAAGCCTCAGTTTATACTGGAATAACTATTGCAGAATATTTCCGAGATATGGGTTACGATGTCGCTCTAATGGCTGACTCTACTAGTCGTTGGGCGGAAGCGATGAGGGAAATTTCATCCAGACTTGAAGAAATGCCGGGAGAAGAAGGTTATCCCGCATATTTATCTAGCCGTCTAGCCGAATTCTATGAAAGAGCTGGCCGTGTGGAGACACTTTCTGGAGGAGATGGTTCAGTTTCTGTAATTGGTGCAGTTTCACCTCCGGGAGGCGATATTTCTGAACCAGTAAGCCAAGGTACCTTACGAATTGTAAAAGTATTTTGGGGACTAGATGCAGGTCTTGCTCGACAACGTCATTTCCCTGCTATTAATTGGCTTAATTCATATTCATTATATCCGCCTTCACTGGATCAGTGGTATAGGGATAACATAAAGACCGACTTCCCTGAAGTAAGGACTCAAATCAGCTCACTTCTACAAGTCGAAGCAGAGTTACAGGAAATTGTACAATTAGTTGGTTCAGATGCACTTCCAGTAGATCAACAATTAACGTTAGAAGTTGCTCGTATGATTAGAGAATTTTTCTTACAGCAAAATGCTTTCCATGATGTAGATACATACAGTGATCTCAAACTTCAATATACTATGGCTAAAGCCATCCTTTCATTCCAAGAAGAATCAAAGAAAGCTCTTGCTGGGGGTTCTGCATTAGAAGATGTAGTGAATATACCTGCAAGAACTGATTTAATGAGAGGGAGATTCGAATCTGGATATGAAGATAGAATAGAAGAGATGTTAGATGCAATGAGTAAACAAATTGCCGATACTATGGAGGACAATTGAGAGGTGGTATAAATGACTGGAAAAGAATATAGAACAATAACCGATGTAAAAGGACCTTTAGTGTTCTTAAATAAGACCGAACCTGTTGCCTTTGGAGAAATTGTCGAATTACGACTTTCTGATGGTACATTAAAAAATGGCCAAGTACTTGACACCTCTGATGATCAAGTAATTGTGCAAGTTTTCGAGGGCACTGCTTCCATAGATAAACAAACCGGCATCAAATTCCTTGGTGATGTATTCAAATTACCTGTTAGTAAGGACATGATAGGTAGGATTCTGGATGGTGCAGGAAGGCCTAGAGATGGCGGTCCTTCTATAGTTGCAGATGAAATGGCAGACATCATTGGTGCTGCTATAAATCCATATTCACGCCAAAGCCCGTCTTCTTTCATACAAACAGGAATTTCAGCGATTGATGCTTGCACTTCGTTAGTAAGGGGTCAGAAATTACCTATATTTAGTGCATCTGGATTACCTCATAATGATATCGCTTTACAAATCGCAAGACAGGCAAAACTAGTAGATAGCGATGATGACTTCGTAGTTGTATTTTGTGCAATGGGAATAACGGCAGAAGAATACAATTTCTTTGTCCATGATCTGGAGAGAACAGGCGCACTTGAGAATGCTTGTCTGTTCGTAAATCTTGCAGACGACCCTGCAGTTGAGAGATTAATTACTCCAAGATTAGCATTAACTGCTGCAGAATATCTTGCTTTTGAGCATGATTACCATGTCTTGGTCATTTATACCGATATGACAAACTATTGCGAATCACTACGTCAGATAGGGGCTGCTCGTGAGGAAGTTCCTGGAAGAAGAGGATATCCTGGTTACATGTATACTGATTTAGCAATGCTATATGAGCGTGCAGGATTAGTTAAAGGAAAGAAAGGTTCAATCACTCAATTCCCAATATTGACAATGCCGGGTGACGATATAACACATCCAATCCCTGATCTTTCGGGTTATATCACTGAAGGGCAGATTGTTATTTCTCGTGAATTACACCAGAAAGGAATATATCCTCCAATAAATGTTCTTCCTTCCCTATCTAGATTAATGAATGCTGGTATCGGAGATGGGAAGACACGTGAAGATCATAAATCTGTTTCCGACCAATTATATGCGGCATATGCTCAAGGAAGAGAATTAAGGGGTTTAGTTGCCATTGTGGGTGAAGATGCTCTGAATGAACGTGATTTACAACTTCTAAAATTTGCAGATATCTTTGAAAATCAGTTCCTTAGACAGAGTAGAGACGAAGATCGTCCTATTGGAGAGGGAACACTCGATTATGCTTGGGAATTACTTTCTAACATAGATACCAAGTATCTCGTGCGTCTAGATCAGAAATGGATTGACAAATATCATCCAAATGAAAAGAAAAATTGATAACTTTTGAAAATATTTAGGAGATGAGATAGATGGCATTAGACATTAAGCCCACAAGATCAGAACTGATAAATTTGAAACGTAGAATAAAACAAACTTCAAGCGGATATAATCTTTTAAAAATGAAAAGAGATGGTTTATTCTTTGAATTCAGGACTTTACTGGCCGAAATGATTGCTGCAAGGGAAGAACTTGTAGACACATACCGTGATGCTTTGAAATCAATCGCTCTAGCTTCTTCGATTGAAGGCGGCCTAGCCGTTAAAAGTGCTGCAATCGCCGCAACCTCTGGCCCAGAAGTAATGGTCTCAAGGAGGAATATAATGGGCGTTGTAGTGCCGAAGGTAGAAGGTACAAACCTAACTACTACTGTTGAAACTAGGCCTACTGGTATAATTGGGGGCTCTCCCTATATTGACGAATCAGCCGATTCTTATTCTATTTTAATCTCAAAAATTGTTAAAGCCGCAGAAATGGAAGCCACTCTAAAGAGATTACTAGAAGAGATTGAGGCTACTAAAAGAAGAGTTAATGCTTTAGAATTTGTAGTAATTCCTGAAATGAAAGAGGCTCAGACTTTTATCCAATTAAGATTGGAGGAAATGGAAAGAGAAGAAACTTTCAGGCTTAAAAGATTCAAAAATAAGTAATGTAACTGAAATCGTAGTGTTCTAGTGAGAGGTATCTTATCAGTCAGCATTGACGGATAGTACAAGGTGGAAGTTCTCAATGGAAGATAATCGATTCATTTCCCTTGATACAGAGACTTGGGGCAATCAAGAATTAACAGAAGTAATAGCTTCTAGGTATTTTATATTGGGGCAAGATGCTAATCGGCAATCCTCTTGGGAAGTTAGAAGTCCAAATGATATGGATGTCGATGACTGTTTAATTCTTCTAAATAATCATTTGGAATCATTAGGACTAATAGGTGTATTGAGTAGTGAAGAATTGCCTGTACTCAGTATAATTCCATTGCCTATTTCTTCTAATGTTTCTAGTTCATGGCAACAATTTTTAATTTGGATTCTCATGTCTATTTTTCTTACTATCGTTGGCGCTGAATGGCTCGGTATGTATGGTCAAGATGGCAATATATTCAATGGCGATACTATTCGAGAATCATTATACTATTTCACCTTCCCAATAGTATTCTCGTTATTGATATGCAGTCATCTAAGGCATTGGATTGCCAAAAATAACTCTATTGATAGCGGTCACATAATTCCAATAATATTCCCAATATTATATCCAACATGGCCTTTCGGTTTAACTGGTATTTTGTCACAGAAAAGAATAGACAATATACCATTTACAAACCGTAAAAAATTAGCTATTATTGAGTCAATACTTCCATTTTCTATATTTATCTTAGGCGCTATTTTTACTATTATCGGTCTAAAATTAACCTCAAATGAGCCACCAGATTTACAAAATCCTCCAATCATATTTGAACTCAACCCTCTTACTCAAATTATTTCCTCATTACTATTTGAAAACTATGAATTAAAATTACAATGGTTACATCCTATTGGGATAGCAGGCATCGGACTATCAATGATTGGCTGGATTCTTTTATTGCCCATTCCTGGATTCCCTGGTGACAGATTATTATATTCACTCTTTGGACCTTCTGAAATGTCCAGAGGAGAGCTACAAACATCGCTATTTATCGCTTCTCTTGCAATAATGATGTTTACCTTTGCCTTTGTTGATTATCTGCCTTGGTTATTTCTAATTGCTTTCTCTACATGGCAAAGATTTAGTCCTGAGAACAATATCAATCCATTTATAGTAAATCAGAATACTGATTTAGATAACACTTTTAAATCTAGAATTACCATTTTACTAGTGGCTATAATGATTACTGGATTCCCTGGCCTTAGTCCTATCACAACTTTAGAAGACTTCGACTCTGGATTGTCCACAAGTGATTGGATAACAGATTTAGAAGTATCTCAATTTGGAGATAACAATGTAGATTTAGATATTCGTCCACAAGGCATTTTACCGGTCTCTGGATTTTTACAATTTAGTATTGAAGGAAGCCAATCGGAGTATTGGGATATCAATACTAGTTGTGAATGGAACTATTTATGTTATTTCAGTAACATAACACAAAATAATAATAAATTAATCAACATAATCATTAATGCACCTAATTATACCTTCGAAGAAAAGTTGTATCTCAGAATAGTCATTGATGTTAATGGTAATGAACAGGAACATCTGATATTTTTACATAATGACCAATACTCAGGGCCGGAAGATGTTTTTTGGACGATATCACAAAATTCTAATAATCCTATTATTTGTACAAGATTAAATATTATCTCAGGAGATCAGGGTAATTTGACTTTAGATAATCCATTTTGGAACTTTGCAAACTCTACTGCTGTCAAAGAAGGAGTTAGTGATTTATGTTTAATTGGACATGAGGGGGCTTTATTTTCCTCAAATTATACTGATCAACAATTTCGTCTATATGGGCCATCTGTCCAATTCAATAGGAATAATAATACCACACTAGAGTGGTTGATGCCTATAGAAGATACTGAACCAATTATTCTCATCTCAGGTACAGAATGGTCAATACCTCAGTGGTTAAATTCGGAAAATACTCAGTATTCGATAATCTACGGCTCCAATGGACCTTCCTTTTGCAAATCAAGCGATGTAGTTACGGAAGTAGATTCAAATTGGACCTTGCCATTAGAAGAATATACTCCGATAAAATTCTCAAAAGGAGAGGTAATAAATGGAACAATAATCATACCTTCTTCCGGTTGGCTGATGATATGCGATGGAGTAATTCCAATTTCTAAGTACATTATCGAAGAAGGACTAGATGTTGTTATCAAACATGGGTCAATTAATAATAAAATATTCAATCAATCATTTTCGATAATCAATAGAGAGAATTTCTCAATACCGATTTCAGTAGAATGGTATGGAGATTCAGTTAATTCAGGTGCTTGGGATGCTTACTATGTAGCAAATAATGTAGATGCATATGGAGAAGTTGAGATAATTTTAGAAGAAAAATCCAATACTTCCCTATCTTATACTTCATGGATTTCTATTGATAAAAATAGTATAATAATACATATTTCTGTCAGATGCCCAATAAATGGGTGTTCTTGATGAGGATTGCAATTCTGGGAATAGGTTCTATAGGAGGCATCTTTCTTGGGGCTCTTGCTGATTCTGATGCCGAATTAATAGCCGTTTCTAGGGGTTTACAGGCGTCAAAAATATCTGAATGGGGACTTACTCTACATACTCCAGAAGGGACCGTTGAACATTTCCCTCCTAATTCATTTACAGTTTTTGATAGCGATTCTGGTCCCATACCTTCTTCTCTGGTAAATTCTTGCGACTTTACGTTAATATGTGGAAAAAGTTACTCCACATCTACTCTAGCACAAATGGCCTTTGAACTATTATCAGAAGACGGAATAGCTATAAGTATGCAAAATGGCCTTGGACATGCCGAATATCTTTCAAGTTTAATTGGCCAGAAAAATGTATTAGGATGTACAGTAACTCATGGCGCATGGAAAGATATTGATTCGGTTCATTGGGCAGGAAGGGGAGAAATCACTCTTGGTTCATTAGATGGGTTGGAACCAACTCAAAAAGTAAATCAATTTATGGAATTGCTCGATGCCTCCAAACTTTCTCCAAAATGGAGTGGAGATATCAAAAAAGAAATTTGGATTAAGTTACTAATTAATATTGCTATAAATCCAATTTGTGCCATAACAGGACTACGAAATGGAGAAATCCTATCTCAGAATGATATTTGGAATCAGGCTCAGTCTTCTATGGAAGAAGCATCAATTATTGCCAACGCTTCTGGAATCAATCTAGACGACGTTGATTTAGCAAAAAAACTCAAATCAATAATTAAATCAACTGAGAAAAATCGTTGTTCAATGTTACAAGATATAATGTCTGGGAAAAGAACAGAAATAGATTCACTTTGCGGGATAATAGTATCTAAAGGAGAATCACTAGGAGTGCCAACTCCTCTTAATGCAATGCTATATGCCATAATAAAGGGAATAGAAGATGCATATATTATGAAATAGTTGTATCTAATCACCTTTGACATTTAGGGCAGAAAAATGTTGATCTGTTTGATTGAATAATTCTTTTTATGGTGCCATCACAAGACTTTTTCAGACAGTTCTTTCCTTCTCTTCCATAGGCCATAAAAGAATTAGGAAAATATCCTAAAGCATCATCTCCATCAACTCCTCTAAAGTCCTGAAGTGTCGATCCTCCAGCATCTATTGCCTCTATCATTACAGAGTGAATTTCGAAAACTAATCTTTCCATTCTTTTACTAATTCCATTTTTCAATACTAATGTTTCCGCCTTTCTTTTAGGAGATATTCCTGCTCTATTTAGAATTTCACAAACGTAGATATTTCCTAAACCAGCAACAATCTTCTGATCAAGTAATGCATTTTTTATGGGGATCCTTCGTTTTAATTTATTTGAAAGAATTTCAGGCGTCAATGAACCAGGCATAGGTTCGGGTCCAATATTCTTCAGTAATTTATGATTTTCTTGGTTTTCTGTTTCAAAAATATCCATGATTCCAAATCTTCTATGATCTGAATATACTCCCTTTCCACCGTCATCAAGATGAATCACTACCCAATCATGAGGGCCTGTTCCACTACCAATTTCAGCGCCGTAATTAAATTTACCCGGCACACCCTTTCTCCCATCTCCAAGTAATGTCCATCTACCACTCATCCCTAAGTGACATAGCCAAGTTATCCCTTCTGAGAGTCGTATTAAGAGATATTTCGCTCTCCTCTCAATTTTAATCACTTTTTTCCCATTTAATTTTCTATCAAATCCTTCTGGAAAGGGAAAACGTAAATCTCTTCTTCTTAATTCTACATTGACTATGACTCTATCTTTTAAGTGATTTTCAAGCCCTTTTCGCACAGTTTCGACTTCTGGCAATTCTGGCATATTTACTCGTAAAGGACCTACTCAATGATTATAACTCTTCTACTATTTATTTAATCTACAATAAAATAATACATGTTGTTCTTCCAAACCTTTCAAATCAATCCTCTCAATGACTTCTAAATTAGAATTTTCTAGTATATCTTGAGCCTTCTCAAATTTATTTTCAGTACTGCCATCTGATACTCTTTCACTAGCCGCTTTAAGGCTAAGGAGTCCAATTCCATTAGTTTTAAGAAACACCTCTGCCACCTTAACAAATGTTTTCGCTTGATCAGAAATACTCAAATCTTGATGTAACCAATCTACTTTTTTATTTATGAAAGGTGAAATTTGCTTAATATCTCTTGCATCTGCTAGGACTGGTACTATGCCGGGTCTAATTTCAGACAATCTAACTAAATCTCTCATCATCCTAGTGGATATGTCGATAGCTATTATCTGCCCCTTATGATGATTACCAGATCCGCATACACAATCATGAATATGACTAACTGTGCCTCCTGTTGAAGACCCTAGATAAAGACAATTATCTCCAGGTAGGGGGATGATTTCTGACGGATTTAATCTTGTTCTAAGTAAAGAAGCAGCAATTTTAGATTTGGTAGGGTCCCATAAACGCCATTCATTACGACCATCTCTTTTCCGCCGCTCCTTTCTAACAGAAATGCCTTTCACGGCGTTTCTGGTCCAGATATTCCTTCCTTCTTTCCTCACTCCCCATCCTAAGGAGTTCACTTTTCGTTTCATATTCTCATTTCCTTTTGGGCGGTTTTGGAAATTTATTTATTATACTTTCAATATCCTTATTGATCTTAGAAATCTCTTCTTCTCTCCAAGGGACTCCTCCAAAATGATCAATCCTTACGGCTATGCTCGCTTTACCTGCAATAAATCTGGCTACCTTTCCTCTTACCCATCTAGGGGACTTCCCTACTTGTGGTAATGAAAATAATATTGATCCATGCTTCGGAGGAGATGCTCCATTTCTATGTGCGGCCATTGCAGCATGTGCACCAAGTACTTGCAAAGATCCTGATGGCATCCTTGCTAAACGCTCTCTGCTGCCGGCTAATACAAGTAACTTAGATGCACTTAGTGGACCCATTAAAGAGGAAAGCGTTGGCATATAGTCTAGGGCAAGTACTCTAATTGAATCCTCATGTTGATTCATCCTTTTAGTTAAACTAATTACCGACTCACAATGTTGTTTAAGTGCACCCCATTCTGATTCTGAAGGATTAAATATTGGCCGAGTAGTTTCTAAAAGATCTGCTGTTGAAGTAATTGAGTCCGATTTTACTACAGACTGAATAATCTCTTTCCTTCTTGTATCTAAATTAATTTCTGTTAAAAAAAGACCAATCCACTCAATACACCTTGACTCACTAGTTGTCCAAGCAGATCTAATTTCATTTGCTGACGAAACCAACATATCTAATCTCTTATCCAAATCTCCTGAAGATTCAGCAATTTTTAATTTCGCCATCTTAATTATAGCTTCATCAAACATTACTTGCTCATCTTTCCCATAAGCGGGCCAACTAGGATCATCCAAATGTCCTTCTGAATCAATATTGGCTTCCTCAAACCTCTCATACAATACTCTTGCCTCAGGACTTAGTCTACCTCTTTGTAACGCCAATAAACGCCTCACTAAATTTGAAACAGTTACATTAGAAGTCCAATATATTTCATCAATAATTGCATCCTCATCATTCAGTAGACGAGCAAGTCTCCAGTCATAGTTGATTCGCACATGCCTCCGAGGAGTTATATCGCTTGAACAGTACGGAAGCAATCTTATCGATAGAAGTAATGAATAAGGAATGCTCATTACGCTAACTGTGGATATCAGACTCATTGCGATAGTGGCATTTGGTGGAGCATTAGGCGCTGTATTGAGATATATTATCCCCACATTTCTACCAGAAAATTATGGAGTATCAAATACCTTAGGCATCAATTTAATTGGCTCATTACTTCTTGGTTCGCTATTTGGTGCGATTTCTGCGGGTTTGGAGATTAGTGAGGAAACAATACTTCTAATCGGGACGGGTTTCTTAGGTGCATTTACGACCATGTCAACTTTTGCCTTCGAAAGTGTGGAGATTATACAAGAGAATCAATTAATGGCTTTAGTCTATATTTTAATAACTGTTTTTGGTAGTATTTTTCTCGCTTGGATTGGTTATTATACAATGACTATTGTTATCTCATGACTTCCAAAATAGCACTTTTAATAGAATCATTGAATAATAATCACACCGACCGCTATATGGTTCTAGTAATATAAAGGAGTTAAGATTTACATGTTTTGTCCAATATGCGGTGCACTTTCATTCCCTGATCCAAAAAATAATATCAAATGTCCAGATTATAAATGTGGATACGAAGGTCCATTATCCGGGCCGGATGGTAAAGGTGGAAAATTTATTGATCCCATGTCAGGTGAAGAAATAGATTTAACAAACGCAACTGCAAAGAATGCAACTAAATCACTAAAACATCTGACAGAAGTTGTCGAAGAAGAAGTTGCAAGGGGCACTTTGAGGGTTGGAGATTATATTTGCCCAAATTCAAAATGTCAGAAAAATAGAGTATACGTCTGGATGCAACAGACTCGCTCTTCAGATGAACCTGAAACTAAAATGTGCACATGTGAAAGTTGCGGCAAAAGATGGCGCGAATATCAATGATTTTTTTAGCAAAATATTACGAACTATCAATAACCTCCTACTACGACGTCATAAAGTAAGGTGCGATGATGCTAAGAGTAACTGCTAAACAACAATTGATGCGAGAAATTGTAGAACTCCTCTCAGTTCTAACTGAAGAGGCGAAGTTATTATGGACGGAGAAGGGATTACACGTAACTGTAGTTGACGGCTCTCATGTAGCACTTCTTTCTGCTACAATAGCTGATGAGTGTTTTGAAACTTATGAGGTTGAGAAAGTTGAAATAGGCTTAGAATTAGGAAAAATGCGTGATTTATTGACTTTAGCAGGTCCAAACGACTTGGTAGAATTAGATTATGACGAGTCATTTGGAGCTATAAATGTCAGAGTTGGCGAGGTACATAGAATACTCAGAGGCGTAGATCCAGCCACTATGAATAATCCTAATATTCCAAATCTAGAATTTAATCATAAAGCAACCGTGGGTTCAGATCGACTTTCTCGTGCATTGAGGGCGGCTAAGTTTGTTGGCGAAATAGTAGACTTAAGTTTGGACCAGACACACATGACTGTCTCAATTACAGTGGAAGCGGGTGAAGGCGTCAATGTTCGTTTCGAATCAGGAGAATTATCTGAATTATTGTGCCCTTCTCCCACTCAATCTTCATACTCTTTACAGTTCTTGGATCCTCTCACAAGAAAATTAGCCGGAGGCCTAACTGAAAATATCTCTTTAGAGTTCCAAGAAAAATACCCACTTAGGCTAACTTGGAATAGTAATCAAGGAGGGGCCAGTTGGACATATTTCTTGGCCCCTAGAGTTACTAATGACCCGTGAACTCTTGAAGGATAACGCTGTGCCATTCAAAGATGGATTACACTACCTGCTTGATTATCCCAAGTGTTGGAAACTCTATTGAATTAGGTTTTACATTAGACAGTCTCCTTTCTCAAGAACTACCGCTGGATGAAATAATTGTCGTTGGACCAAATAGTGACCCAGGACGAAAAGTGGCAGAAGAGAGAAAAATTCGCTATATTGATGATGAAGGATCTCGGAATCGTGCAGATGCATGTAATGTTGCCATTAGAGAATCTGAATCAGACATTATCCTATTTACTGACGATGATGTAATAGTCCCTAAAGATTGGTCAAAATTGATTCTAAGATGGTTTTCTAGGGAAGAAGTTGCTGGCGTCGGCGGCCCTAATTTTGCTCCGATGAATGAATCTTCATTTTGGCAAAAAGTTATTGATGTAACATTCTGTAGTACTATTTTTACTTCTGGTACTAATTATGTTAGAACAGGTACTGAGGACTTGGAAGAAGTTGAACAATTGCCGGGCGTAAATAGTGCCTACAGGCGTTCAGTAATAGAAGAAATAGGTGGTTTTGATAATGGTTCAATAGGGGCTGAGGATGTTATTTTAGACTACAAAATAAGGAAAAACGGCAATAAATTATGGTCTGATAAATCGGCTATAATTTGGCATCGGAGAAGAAATATTACAAAAGTCAAAAAGCAAATTAGGAATTATGGACTTGTTAGAGCATTAGCAAGTTATGGATATCCTGAACTGAGGAAGCCTACCCATACTGCTGTAGCATTTTTCCCACTACTAGTAATTTCCACCTCATTATTCTTTCTTTGGGGTGTTTTCAATGGAGGAGTTTCTTGGCCTGAATTTTGGGATATTAGATTTTCTAGCGTGCCCATGGGTCTGCCAAGGATAGGAGTACATCTTTTCCTAACATTAATCATTCTGTATAATTTGATTTCATGGTTTGGCTCTTTTAATGGTAAATCTCCAAGTAAATCTTTCATAACTATCTTCCTTTCTCCTATCATAACTTATATTCTTCATTGGAATTATGGTATAGGAATGCTAATGGGATGGTTAAGGATATCTCAAGGTAACATGGGTTTACAGGTTGATGACAAAATACGTTAGTTTTTCTGAATTATTATATTTCCTTAATCAGCCAAGTTTTTGTACGCGGACGCCAGAATAGGATTGTAAAAAAGCCGACAAATATCCCGCCAAATACAAGATTTAACCACCCTTCATAGATATATTTTGGACTAGCATTGAAGTATGCCCATATGAAAGAAGGAATAATGCCCGCTAAAAAGCAAATTAGAATTTCTTCAATCAATAATTTTGATTTATTAGGTGAAGAAGGTAGAGTATTTGTTTTCTGACTCTCATTCAATACTATTTTATTCCTAACTAATCTAAAATATTCAGATTTATTGCCATTTTTTTCTATTTGAAAACCTTTACATCGGCCAACTTCCCATCTTCTCCCTACTCCAAATATCCAATTATCTGAAACAAATGAACGACCGTCACATATTTTACCCCAATACGAATTATTTACTCTATCTGATAACTCTTCAGTCTCATCATTTCCAAATATTTTTTGTTGTTTCGCTGCTAAAGACCATTCTGATTCTGAAGCAATCTCGCAACCTTCCAAAATTAATTTATCACTCAAGTTATTTTTTACAGGATATTTACTTATCTCAAACTGATAATCTATTTTGACTTCATGCTTTGGGCCGATTCCTCCAAAAAGAACCGTTCTATTATCAGAACCTAGTAATACTTTGCCAGGTTCGATTACTTCCCATTCAATGTCCATTTCATCCCTCCTGAGGACTAATTTCTCCTGTTTGTATTGACCACTGGGATGCATAAACATTATTATTTTCTATCAATTGTTCATGATTTCCTCGTTCCACAATTACTCCATCAACTAGTGCGATAATTTCATCAGAATTTCTTATTGTTGCTAACCTATGGGCAACTGCAATTGTGATTCTGTTCTTATCCAAACTAGATCCACCAAATAAGGACTGTTGAATTCTTTTTTCAGTTTCAGCATCCAAAGAAGCACTTGCTTCATCCAGAATTAGTAAATCTGGATTATTAAGGAGGGCGCGAGCTAAACTAATACGCGCCCTTTGTCCTCCAGATAGCATCACTCCCCTATCTCCAACCATCGTATCAATACCTTTGGGTAATTTAGATATAAATTCCCACGCACCTGCAGTTTCTAATGCAGTTCTTATTTCATCATCGTTCGCATCACGGGCATAAGATATATTTTCACGCAATGTTCCAAAAAACAGAAACGGTTCTTGTGAGACAAAACCTATGCGCTTCCTAACAGATTCAATGGAAAAATCGTTTATATTTATTCCATTGATTAGAATTTCTCCACTCTGCGGCTCATAAAATCTTTCTATAAGTTTTAATATTGTACTTTTCCCTGCACCAGTATGCCCCATTACTCCAATAAAATCTCCAGAAGATGCCTTAAATGATATGTCATTTAATACATTTGACTCAGAGGTTGGATAAGAAAAAGATACATTCTTAAATGAAATTGAATTTATCGATCCATCCAACTTTATAGCTTCTTTTTTATCATATATCGAGGGTTCTAGATCAACAATTGCAAATACTCTCTTTGATGCCGCCTCTCCTTTTTGTAACTGATTTAATAACAATCCAAGTATGAACATCGGCATCGTCATTCTAGTTGAAATCAATAGAAAGGTTACAAATTGCCCTACGGTTATTTCTTCAGTTGACATTACCCATCCTCCAGCAGATACTAGTAGGCCAAATGATAAACCAGCCACTACATATATGCCAGGAATAAATCTATTTCTCACAAATGCTGCATCTATCGATTGGTCACGATAATCTCCACTTTGACGCCCTATTCTCGAGCTTTCAAAATTGGTGGCATTATATGCCTGAACAACTGTAATGCCGGATAATACATTTTCTAGTATTGCTACAATCCCTCCAGTACTTTCTCTAGTCTTCCTATACTTTCTTTGAACTCTAGTTGAGAACCATACTACCATGGGGACTATTAGTGTCAGAGGCGTAAATAAAATCAACGCCAATGTTGGAGACATCCAGAACATTATGCCAAAAGCAGTTGCAAATGTCATTATTAGACGAATTATGCTTGTACTCGCATCTGATATTATGTCTTCTAGTTGTGCAACGTCCGCCGAAAGAACTGACATCAAATTCCCCGTTTGTCTAGTTTCAAAGTATGAAGCTTCCATATTCATGAGTGAATTTGTAGCATCCATTCTAATGTCATGTTGAGCCATATATGCTGTTGATTGCCATAATTGATTACTTAATCCCTGAAAAATAGCTAGAAATGTGAAACATATAACGATAACGAAACCAAAACCAAATTCTATTGAAGACATTGGCCCAAATTCAGGAAATATTTCTGAGGAAACAAAGTTTTTAATTGTGGAATTAGTAAATGTCTCATCCCTATAATAGTCGGCAGCCATTCCTATGGCTATGAATGGGATTAAATCAAAGGCTCTGGCCACGCCATTAGTTAAGATTCCTCCAAGGACTCTTTTCCAATATCTTTTCAGATAGGGGACAATACGCCATATTTTACGTCCAACCACTTGTTTTTCGTCGGTTGAATCTGTCTGATCCTTACTTATTTCACTTCCACTGAAATGGACACTTTCCTCCGACATGTTCCAACGGAAGGACAGAAGCGTTTCAATATGTGGTAGCAGGTAATTTCAAAATTGGTGCGCCCGCTGGGATTTGAACCCAGGACATGAGGTTGGAAACCTCAGGTGATAACCCCTTCACCACAGGCGCGTAATTACACCGAAGACATGACCTTACAAAACCAATTCGGTCACATTTATTCAAATGCTAGGAACATCTCGCAGCATTGATGTTGATTAGACAAAGATTGGGAATTTTAATGATGATAATTTTTTTGCCTATTAATGGCCCTTTACTTAGAATGTCTTTACGTGAATTCAACATTTCTCTCCCAATTGGAGAATTCTATTTTTTTACTCTATGTATTATCATATTCTTATTGGGAGGATTTATGACTTTTACTCCAAAATTAAAATTTGAATTTATTGGTAAATCTCCTTAGGCCAATTCGAATGGATATTTTTCATTAGATCAATTATTTCATTATCTGAATATTCTAATTCCCACATTCTACTACACAACTGTTGCGTTCTTTTTGGGACAGTTTTCGGACCAAGAACTGCCCCTGGCCTTCGACTATCATCTAAGAAATCTGTTTCCATACCCCAAATAGAACCTGAATCTTCCATGGTCTCAATTATTTTCTCAACACTTCCTTTGCCTACGCTAACTGTCGCACTAATTCCATTTGTAAAAACAGAGTCCAAATTTGATGGGGCGAAATGCCTAATTGCCTTCTTTTTTGGCATTTTGGCCTCTTTACATAATTTTGATATATCTGAATATGTTTTTTCGCCATCACTCTCGACATGTAGTTGTATACTGACTCTCTCCTTAGCCGCCATTTCAATAATCTGTAATAATAACTCGTTTGCCTTATTCCAAGTCTTATTATTGACTGGATAATGCGGTCTACCAACTTCTCCAAGACATACTGCATCTCCATCAGAAATAAATTCTAGTGCTAGATTGACAGCTTCTAAATGCAAATCAGTAGATTCTTCATAGCCCATTTTCATAATTTGCTTCTCCCAAGAAACAGGATGCGGCCCCAAAGTAACTAAAACATCAATATCAAAATTATTTCTTATTTCATTTGACATATCTACGGTATCACGATACGCCCTTTCATAATCATTAATCTTTTTTGGAAGATTCTTAAAATCAGGTTTATGGACCAGATTAATAGCTGTGCCGCCTGCTTTTACGAATTCATTCACTGCATCCATGTAAAGATTTCTTCTATCTAGATGTATGTGCTGGTCCATTATTTCTCCATGCCAAAAACCATCTTCTAACATTTCTCTCAAGCCAATGTTCCTTCTTTTTCAAGGAGATTCTTCCAATAACTGACTGCCAACTCAATCACTTTTCTTGATTTTTGCCCTAAAACTATACCTTTGCCATTACTGAATAAAATTATCCTACACTCATGCCTTTTAGCATCTATTCTTAGTGCATTAATATTATTATCTAAATTTATGTCATTAAATCTCTCATTTGCTAATTCAAGTAATACTGCCTTCCCCAATGAGAATTCTGCTAACATCTCTCCATTTTCTGATTTCAGACCTTCATCTGACATGCCGATGCTAAGAAGAAATCTTT
>PCAI01000025.1 GCA_002731195.1 Methanobacteriota archaeon
AATAATCTAGTTGATCATGATAATTATGTAGTTAGTAAGGTAATTAAAGCAAGAACTGTTACTGATGTTTGGTTTAATTTATCAATATCTGATGGAACTTTAGTTCAAGAGATTGATTGGTTTGTTGACATCAATGACGGAATAACGAATGATTCGAAATTTGCATTGACCATACCAGTAAAAGTTGAACCAACGTATTCAATAACTCTATCTCCAGATAAATTATCCAATCCTGCTGCTACTCTATTGCCTGGCGATACAGCGAATATAACAATGAATCTGAAGAATAATGGCAATCAAATCGCTACGTGGAATTTAGGTGGTTCATTTGACACAAGTGAATGGTCATCAGAATACATAAAATGGTACGATGATTCTACAGGTCAATTAATATCACTAATAAATTCTTCAATTAACGAGGAGTTTGTTTTAAATGCAGAAATTACAGTACCTGAGGGACTTGCACCAGGGACATATACTCTATCATTGGTTGCAAATGGTAGGTCTCCTGCTATATTTCAAGCAGAAACTATTCTTTACATTGAAGTCCCAGTCTATCACGATTTAGTTGTCGCTCCGATAAAAAATGAATTATTTGCACCTGCAAATGGTTTCGGAAAGATTGTTGAGATATTTTTAATTAATAACGGAAATACTGAAGAATCATTTGACATTTCAGTGTCGACTGATTATTGGCAACTGTTGCCAACCACTAGTACAGCATTGACATCCGGCATTCCTCCAAATGGCGGAGACACTACAATTTCTCTACTCTTGCCTATGGATAAGGGTGTTGAAAATGGCACATATGAAGTCAAAGTTACTGCAACTAGTACCATTGATCCATCTTATTCATTTTCCTCCAATATTTATGTAACAGTGCCAGTAACATATTTAGTAGAGATTCCTGATTTGGACATGACCGAAGAGATATTCGGCGCAGGTAGTGACGACAGAACTCTTCGTTGGGAAATTTGGAATAGGGGGAATACTGTTGATGCCTTCGATATCTCTCTTTCTCACGTTTCTGATGTATTTACTTCGATAGGCCTGAATAATGGAAGGACTCCATATATTCAAGCCGGCTCCTCTTATAATTTATCTGTAAGTTATTCCTTTGGCGTAGACGCTGATGGCTCAAGAAAGATTAATTTGGAGGCTACAAGTGTTGAATCTCAAGAAAGTGGTTTACCAGTCTCAGGAAGTGGGGAGGCACTTTTCAATGTAGGAACTGTAGGATGGCTACGAATATCTCCTCCATCACAATTTTCCGATGCGATGGAAATTTCCGAAGCCGGAGATTATTACTCCCTATCTTTTACTATCTCAAGTATGCATCCTACTGAAGACCAGCAAGTAAGAACTGAGCGCCAACTTGAAAACCAGTACACGATTTATAGGGCATGGCTGGATGAAGAGGATGGAAATTTTGTCCTCAAAGCAGGAGAGGAAAGAGATGTGACAATATATCTTGATGTCAGGTCCGAAGATCTTGCGAACTTAGACATGAATCAAGTAGCCTTTGAAGTTTCACTGGTAGTTAGCAGCGAATTAGATGTTTCAACTCGTACCGTATCTATCGACTTAATAAAACCTGAACCAATAGAAACAGGTCCAGATGCAGGAAATATCGCATGGATAACGGGCAATATCTTAGTAATGATTGCTGGTCTTGTAGCATTTTTAGGAATTTCTTCAGTTGCTTTACGAATCATTAGAAAAGCAAATGCACCATTAGAAGAAATTTCTACTCTAGATGGATATAATATGACTATAGAAGGATGGGATAGGGAGAAGACTAGTCCAGATTTAGAATTACCTTCTACGGATCAAGTTGCTAATTCTATGTTTGGAGGTTCTGAAGAAATATTCCAACAACCTTCTCCTATCTCGCCGGAAGTGCCAGATTCTCCTCCTCTCCCAGAAAATGGTTTACCTGAAGGATGGTCTATGGAACAATGGATACATTACGGACAAGGATGGCTGGATGAAAATACAAATGAATAATTTCCAAAATAAAATTGTGCGAGGACTTATGACTAACAATACAGTGGCGGATAAAAGTAGTATAATGGAAGTGATTTAATGTATAATGGACAACAACCAATTTTCATAATGAAAGAAGGAACACAAAGGACCAGCGGCCGTACCGCACAAAGTAACAACATAGCAGCTGCAAAGGCTGTAGCTGATGCAGTACGTTCTACTCTTGGCCCTAAAGGAATGGACAAAATGTTAGTCGATAGCATGGGAGATGTAGTTATTACAAATGATGGTGCTACAATTCTAAAAGAAATGGACATAGAGCATCCTGCAGCAAAAATGATCATAGAGATAGCTAAAACTCAGGAACAACATTGTTATGATGGAACTACTAGTGCGGTTGTGATAGCTGGAGAGTTATTGAAAAGAAGTGAAGATTTAGTAGAACAGAATGTCCATCCAACAGTGATATGTGAAGGATTTAGGCTAGCATCAGATAAGGCAGCCGAACTGATAGAAACTCATGCTATTGCTGTTTCTCCTATTACATTAGAAGAAGTAGCAAAGACGGCACTAACCGGTAAAAGCGCCGGTGCAGTTAAGGAATTTCTGGCAGACATAAGTGTACGCGCGGTTCTAGCCGTTGCACAAGATGTCGATGGCACGGTGGTAGTTGATTTAGATGACGTCAAGGTCGAGAAGAAACAAGGTGGTTCGATAAGAGATAGTTCTCTTATAGATGGCATAATTCTAGATAAAGAGAGAGTTCACTCTGGAATGCCTAGGATGATTTCGGATGCAAAAATAGCTTTAATCAACTCTGCGATAGAAGTAAAGAAGACCGAGGTCGACGCAAAAATACAGATTACCGATCCAAATATGCTATCTAAGTTCATGGCCGAAGAAGAAAACTATCTAAAATCATTAGTAGATAAAATATCTTCAGTTGGAGCCAATGTCATTATCTGCCAAAAAGGAATAGATGACTTAGCACAACACCATATGGCCAAATCTGGTATTTTTGCTATAAGGAGAGCTAAGAAGAGTGATATGGAAGCATTATCAAAAGCAACTGGAGGAAATATAGTTACCAATATTGATGATCTATCTATGGACGACTTAGGTGCCTCTGCTAAAGTAGAAGAAAAGAAAATAGGCGATTCTGATATGGTATTTATTACAGGTTGCCCTGAAGCAAAAAGTGTTTCAGTATTGCTTAGAGGAGGTACTGAGCATGTAGTGGATGAGATTCGTAGGGCATTCGATGATTCCATTGGAGTTGTTGCCGTGGCACACGAAGATGGTGCAGTATTGACAGGAGGAGGTTCTGTTTTGGCAGCAATAAGTAGAGATCTACGATCTTACGCCGAAGGAATAGGAGGAAGGGAGCAGATGGCAATTGAAGCATTTTCTGGAGCACTTGAGGTAATACCTAGAACTCTTGCCGAGAATGCTGGACTAGATCCTGTTAACACTATAATAGACCTACGTAAAGCACATTCTGAAGGCAAATCTACTTTCGGAGTTAATGTATATGATGGAGGAGTTGCAGACATGAACAAATCTAAAGTATTCGAGCCTAGCAGGGTTGTGGAACAGGCTATACAAAGTGCATCTGAAACTGCAGTTATGATACTTAGAATTGATGATGTTATTTCTAGTCGAAGTTCCGGCCCGATGGATGGCGGAGAATTTGACGGAATGGGGATGTAATTTAACCTCTTTTTACGTTACATTGACATCTAAAAAAACGAGACTTATAATAATCGGCTACTAGTGGAAAGGGTTGTATAACTATCAGGTGTTAAGATGTCAAACGCGCGCTCACTTCTAATTTTGTATGGGTCCCAATCTGGCAACTCTGAAGAGATAGCAGTTCAAGCCGGCAAATCAGCCGCATCACATGGCTTACTCGCTACTGTTAAGTCAATGGATGAAACTTCAATCGCTGAAATATCAAATAGTAATAGAGTTCTGATATGCTGCAGTACTTGGGGAGATGGAGAACAACCAGATAATGCTGAAGATTTATGGGAGGCAGCCAATGCAGATGTAAATCTTTCATTAAAAGGTGTTAGTTATTCTGTTCTTGCCTTAGGAGATTCTTCATATGACTTATTTTGTGAATCAGGGAAAGAATGGGATAATTGGTTCAATTCTAAGGGCGCAACTAGAATCCATCCGCGTGTTGATTGTGATGTCGACTATGAAGAACCAGCAAAAATATGGATTGATTCTACTTTACCAATAATGGCTTCTGTAGAGAGTAGTGTCACTGAAACAACTACTGCTCCCGATTCTTCTACATCTTCTGATCAAAAAGTTAACCAAGAACTAAATATTCCTTCTGAAAATACTATCGAAAGTGGCTCAGATACGGGACTAGATTCTTTCCTTAATTCTGGAGATAGGAAACTTTCCGTTTTATTTGGCTCTCAATCTGGTAATTCAGAAGAATTAGCATCAAAGATTGTAAAAGAATCTTCTAGATACGGGCTCTCAGGAACAGTTCATGATATGGATGGCTTTGATTTTAATTCACTTTCTAACCATAAGAGAGTCCTAATAGTCTGTTCAACATGGGGCGAAGGAGAAATGCCAGATAATGCAGAAGAACTTTGGAAAAAAGCTAATTCAGAAAATAATCCCATTTTGGGAGGAGTAAACTTTTCCGTTCTTTCATTAGGTGATTCTAGTTATGAATTATTTTGCCAATCAGGAAAAGATTGGGATCGCCGTTTTGAAGAATTAGGTGGTAAGAGACTTGTACTGAGGGTTGATTGTGACGTTGATTATGACTCCTTAGCCACTCAATGGACTATTGAATCACTAATTCATATGTCTGCTGTAGACGGAACTGGCAATTTTCAAGAAGATAAAATAGATTTGATACGTGATTATGTAGATGGTTCGGATGCAGTCGGAGCAAGCGGAGATGATGGCTTCATAATTCCTTCTTTAATTTCTGAAAATTTACAAGTAGAAGTCTCAATCTTTAGATATGATCCTGAAAATAAGTCTAGAGGTAAGGATACTTGGATTTGCTCTTTACCCGGACATATGTCCATATTAGAAATTCTAAGAACTCTAAAGTCTTCACATGATGGAGGATTAACTTTCAGAGATGGCCATTGTGAAGATCCAAACACTGCTATTTCAATAAACGGAAGATTGATTCTACCAGGTACATTACGTCTTGATTCGCTCCCACTGAGTGAGGAGGGAGTAATATCTCTGAAACTAGCACCATTACCATGCTTTGATGTCATAAGAGATCTACTTGTCGATACTTGGAAGTTAGAAAGAAAGCGTGAATCTAGTAAGCCTTGGATGGTTGCTGCTACTAGGGANGGTAAAAATACNCCACAAGGACCTATCGGCATTATGTCAAAAACTACTGCATTATATTTGCACTCAATAAAGAATTTCCAAAGTTTNCCTTTACTGCACGCATGCTCTGACACAACTCCTTTTTCAGACGAATATATTGGCCCATCTATAGTTGTAGGTACATGGGCTAGAAGAAATGACCCTCGCATTTCGCTTAATAAAAAGTCAGAAATAGATGATTATTTATCCTCTCCAATTGGCATCAAGGCTGAAACAGATTTATCATCAATTCGTCGTCAAAATGCCATTTCTCATTCTATATCAGAGGCATTATTGGATGCAAAAACTTCTTCTCTCAATAAGGATTCATTTAATGGTAGGCATGGAAAGCATGTTTGGTGGTACACTTGGTCAGTAAAGAGTAGCGGAAAGGTAAATGATACAGTTATTTTTAGACAAGTTTTAGGACCTCTAGGTTTGCTTAGTAATTTATTCTCAGGAGTAACTGCTAGAATGTTACTTGGTTTCACACGAACAGGTGGAAATATGATAAATGATGGTTTAGGAATGGTAATGCCTCCTGCCGGGATAGGTAAAATGCCGAGGCAATTCAATTCTTCTGTAGGAAACCATCACGAAGTCGTGGCTATCTTCAACGAATTGGATGGGAGATTCTAATGCCTCTGAAATATGCATACCATCCTGGTAATGTTTCTCACAGTAGTGCACCAGAAGTTAACGATACCATGATTCCTTTGGCTAGATCTTTGAATATCGAATTAGTACCGTTGGATGGTGCAACTAGTTGTGGGGCAGGGATAATACGCCAAGCAAATAAAAGATTGCAGTTAACATTGAATGCGCGGACATTTGCTATGGCTGAAAACATGGGCCTGGATATAATAACTCCTTGCGCCACTACTTCAGGAAACTTAAATGAAGATTTACAAACTCTAAATAATGACTCAATTTTACTTGCCGAAGTAAATACAGTACTTAGTAAAACTTGTGGATTACAACTCACTGGTTCTGTAAAAGTCTATCATTTACTGCACATATTAGTCGATGAAGTAGGCCTAGATAAAGTTTCTCTGGCAGTAAAAAATCCTATCAATTTCAATATAGCCGGCTATTATGGACCCAATATGCAGCAATTAGGAATGTGCGGAGGAGACAACCCATTCGACCCCTCTTATCTTGAGAAATTAATCAAAGCAGTCGGGGGAAATCCTGTAGATTGGGATAGTCGGACTCAAAGCGTCGGAGTTCCCGGTTTATTGTCTGAAGAACCTACGGTTCTGAAACAATCTACAAATGTAATAATGGATGCTAAAGATGAAGGAGCAGAAATTATTGTCAGTGCCTGCAATCTTTCCCATTCAGTTCTTGATGTATATCAAGGTAAAGCATCCAGACAAGTCAACTATTCTATTAATATGCCAATAATTCATATGACCGAAATGTTGGATTTTGCTTTTGGGCATCATAATACAAGGCTTGCACAATTAAAGACTAGAATTGCAGTAATAGGGAACTAATTAGCTAAATTCATCTAATCCTCTTTGCCCTAAAGAACGGAATTTTTCCAACTTAACTCTCTTTACTTCTTTACTATTCGCATCTATCTCTCTTTCGTCATACTCGACTACTGTAGGTGCATGCAAATCCTTCTCTTCCTGAACAAATTCTGTTGCAGAGATAATTTTATCTCCTATTTTGACTTTAAAATTTCCTAATTTAGTCTCGCCAATATGATTAGAAAGAGATAATTTTCTCTTAACTCTTTGAACAACTTTATGCATATTCTTCTCTCTCTTTAATGCTGCAGATCTGGCATTCTCATCTCTTGTTCCTTCTGCAATTAAAACAACCACTTCTCCCTCTCTCTGTCTTCCAGTCCTACCTCGTCTTTGTATGGTTCTAGTTTCACTAGAAACTGGTTCATAGAATATTACCAAATCTGCTGCCGGAATGTCCAAACCTTCTTCTCCTACAGATGTAGAGATTAGTATATTGGCTGAACCACTCCTAAATTCTTCTAGTCTTTTTATTTGTTCTTTAGGCTTTAAACCATCGCCACTAGATTTATTGGATTGGCCTATGAATTGTATTGCCCGCGCATCTTTTAAATCTCTCATTGCTTCATGTAGCACTGTAATGGTGTCTCTGAAACTTGCAAAAACTATTATCTTACTTCCTGAATCACGCCTCAATCGCTCTCTAACTAGCCTCCTTACGGCACCAACTTTGGAATGAATTTCATCCTTCTTTTTTATTTCTACCATAAGATTCTGAATTCTTCCGTCTCTCACAAAGTTCCTGACAGATTTATTATTATTTTCATTTTCTAGCCTATTTAAGAATTCTCTTGAAGCAGCAGTTCCTTGACAAAGCATATGGTTAATCAGATGGTGCAATCTCATTGCAATGCCAATTTGTGCTATTGAAGAATATGCACTTCTCTCTCCTCTTTTTATTGCATTCTTGGACCTCTCCATTGCACTAGCTAGTCCTGCGTGATTTATTTCTCCTGGCATTATGTAGATTCCTCGTCTTCTTTCACGATCCACAATTCCCTTCTGCCATAGTATTAATGGATTAGTAAGTAACAGTATTTCATCAGGAACATTGACTTTTATTTCTTGAACTTCTAAATTTGATAAATATTCAGATATCATTGGGTCTTCAGGGGTTTTAAGATGTATTCTCTCTAGTTTTAGGTTTCTACATATTTCTTCTACTTGTGAAATATTTGACCCCGGACTAGCAGTCATACCAAGTATCAACGCATCTTGTTTTTTCGAATTATATAATCTTCCAACTTGGGCCATTGCATGCTCTCCAGTACAATGATGCGCTTCATCAAATACAATTAGCGAATATTCTTCAATCCTCAAAATACCATTAATTATGTCATTTCTTACTACTTGAGGAGTTGCTACTATCAATTTCGAAGATGTCCACATATTTGTTCTTTTATTGACTATATTCTGCCCGGTAATCGACAAAGGTTTTATTTCTCCCAATGATAAAAATCTATTACATCCATCTAAATGTTGATTTACTAGCGCGACAGTAGGGGCTATTAGTAGGATATTTCCTTCATTTTCACTTAACTTTTCTGCTATTAGCATCCATGCTACTGCAGTTTTACCTGCAGCAGTAGGTAGCACTAACATCATTGATCCCGCTAATGATTCATTAACTGCTTCTAACTGATAAGCACGTGCTTCGATAGCATCAGAAATTAAATTCACATGATGTACCGAGGTGCGCATGAGTTGACATGTTAAGGGACATAGTTCAAAATATTTGCACACACTAATTGCTAAAATCATCACATTAGTGTAATGTTGAATCCCCGATTTGTTCAAATAGGGTATGTTAGTCGGAAGGCCGCTCACAACGTGAGATACCAGACACCTTGGGCTCTGTTCTACAACCCAATTGTTGGTTTTACGCTCGTAAAACTGGCATCGGTGTCACGGTATCTCCTTTACGTATTGGGCCCAATTTAGCCCATTATGGGATAAATCGGTTAAAAAAAGGAGAAATGCACCATGGCAGATAAGAGTAAACCGCGCAGAGGTAGTATGGGCTATAGCCCTAGGAAACGCGCTGTAAGACAGTTCCCTCGTATATCTTCATGGCCTACCAATGAATCATCTGAAGTAAAGGTACAGGGATTTGCAGGCTGGAAGGCAGGAATGACTCACATCCTAATGAAAGATAATAATCCTAATTCTACTTCTGCAGGGCAAGAAATAAGAAAAGCTGTTACTGTAGTCGAAACTCCTCCAATGAAAGTTCTTGCAGTACGTGGTTATCGAAACACTCCTTATGGGATGCAAACTGCGGGAGAGGTGTGGTCAAATAATTCTGATTTAGGGCCGGATGGGTTAATGCCAAGATTAGCAAATGATACTCGTGGTAAGAGAGATATCGATGAAGGAAGGAAACCTGCAAAAAGAGCTGGCCGTATACCTTTAAGAAATAGTGATAACATGGAAAAATCATTTGATGCATTAAAAAACGAATCTAATATTCTCTGCGAAATTAGATTAATTGTCGCCACTCAGCCAGCTTTGGTTAAAAGTATCCCAACAAAAACTCCTGAAATCATGGAAGTTGGACTTGTTGGCGGAGACATTGGCGATAGATTAGATTGGGCAAAAGATAGGCTTGGGGATTTTATTGGCGTCGAGGATGTTTTCGAAGTAGGAAAGGATATAGATGTTGTAGGAGTAACAAAAGGTAAAGGTTGGCAAGGATCAATCAAAAGATGGGGAATTAAACTTCTTAGTCACAAAAATAGCAAGCGCCGAAGACAAGGTGGAAACATGGGAGACTTCGGGACAGCGTATGTTCGTAAAACAATCAGGCAAGCCGGCCAAGTAGGATATCATAAGAGGACAGAATTGAATAAGCGAATTCTCAGAATTTCGAACCCTGAAGAATCGGAAATCACTCCTGCTGGAGGTTTTCTGCATTACGGAGAAGTAAATAATCCATATGTTATATTCCAAGGCAGTCTCCCGGGGCCAGCAAAAAGAATGTTAAGATTCCGTGACTCTATACGTCCGAAATCAGATCAACCTGAGGTAGAGATTACCTATCTCAGTACTTCGAGTAAACAAGGTGTGTGATTATTATGAAGATAAAGGCATACAATTTAGTTAATTCCGTAGTCCAAGAAGAGTTGGATGCAGGTTTATTGGCTGAATCATATGAGGTAACTGTAAAAGATGGCAAAAATATATCTCTTCCTGATGTTTTTGATTCTGAAATTCGTCAAGACTTAGTTAAATCGGCAGTTCATGCTTCAAGAGCAAATAGGAGACAACCATATGGCCATCGTGAACATGATGGTAAAAGAGCACCGCAACCAGGGATGAAGCATTCTGTAGAATGGTGGGGAAAGGGAAGAGGAGTCTCACGTATAATGAGGAAGACTGGTCAAAGGACGGCTGCTCAAAATCCTCATACACGAGGTGGAAGAAGGGCTCATGGCCCAATGGTGGCCAAAGATTGGTCACAGAAATTAAATTCCAAACAAAAACTATTGGCTAGAAATTCCGCAATAAGTGCATCCATGGACAAATCCATAGTTTCTGCTAGAGGGCATAAATTTAGTGATGAAACTCGATTTCCTATTATTATAGGAGATTATATGGAATCAAGAAATGGCTCAGATGAAAAATATGATTTGGAAAGCATCCCATTGCAGTATTCTACTCGAAAATTCGTAGCAATGATGGAAGGTTTGGGCCTAGGAGATGATCTTGTTCGCGCAAAAGAAGGCCGTAAGATTAGGGCCGGAAAAGCAACAATGCGAGGCCGTAAGTATCGGACTCCAAAGAGTGTATTACTTGTTGTTTCGAAGAAAGAAGGATTGCATAAAGCTGCTAAAAATGTCCCAGGAGTAGATGTAATAGCAACTAAAGATTTGTGTGCTGAAGATTTGGCGCCCGGTGGAGATATCGGAAGGCTTACAGTTTGGACCAAATCAGCAATAGAGGAGTTGGAGTGATTCTTATGGTCGATCCCTATAGTATAATATTGATGCCTTGGATTACTGAAAAAACTCTAGAGGCGCGAAGAGTGGCTGATTTTGATGGCTCGTATAAGGAAAATAATAATCGAATAGAATTTATTGTAAGACGCGAGGCGACAAAGCCACAAATACGTGAAGCGGTTGAACAACTTCTTGATGTTAAGGTAGCCAAAGTAAATACAAAAATAACTCGTTCAGGTAAGCATGCTAGTATTCGTCTAGCAGAAGGTTACGATGCAGAAGAGGCTGCGCTTAAACTAGGCGCGTTTTAATGAGGTGATAATATGGGTAAAAGAACACGTTCACAACGCCAGGGTTCAAGCCCAAAGAACAAAGTTAGTTCTCACCGTTTCCCTGCAAATAACAAACTTCCACGCAAAAATGGAGAGGTTGGAGAGATTGTAGACTTAATCCATAGTCCAGCACATACAGCACCTCTTGCAAAAATTAAATTTGAAGATGGCACCATAAGTCACTTTGCAGCTCCAGAAGGAGTTTCAGTTGGGCAGGCCATAGCCTTTGGCGAAAATGTCACATTAAGGCCAGGAAACGTTACAACTTTAGATAGGATACCAGAAGGAACTCCTGTTTGTAATGTAGAGTCAAGGCCAGGTGATGGTGGTAAATTCGCTAGGTCTGGCGGTAATTCTGCTATTTTAGAGACTCGTATGGAAGATACAGTAAGAGTCCGTCTTCCAAGTGGTAGATTAAAGGAATTACCTTCCAAATGCCGTGCTACTATTGGAGTATTGGGAGGTCATGGAAGGACTGACAAACCATTGATGAAAGCAGGTGCAGCTCATCACAGAGCAAAAGCACGAGGTAAATTATATCCATCAGTAAGTGGAGTCGCTATGAATCCGGTCGATCATCCTCATGGTGGAGGAAATCATCAGGCTGTTCATGGGCCTAATTCTGTTAGCCGTAATGCACCGCCTGGTCAAAAGGTCGGTAATATAGCACCTAGCAGAACTGGTAGAGGAAGAAGGAAGGAGTAGAGTAGAAAATGGCACGTAAATCCAAGAAAATGTTCCGTTCACCAAAGCTTGCAAGGCGGCAAGCAAGAAAGCGAAGATCAAAGATCAGTGAACGTAGGAAGAAAGAATTCTTGTGGAGAGGATACACGCTCGCCGAATTACTAAATCTTCCATTATATCCTCCTATGGATAGCCCAGATTCAGATAGTATCGCGACTCTTATGCCTTCACGTGCAAAACGTTCTTTGGCTAGGGGATTGACTCCAGAGTGCGAAAAACTCCTCTTAAAAGTAAGGGAAAATAAAGGTCAAAAGGTAATTAGAACTCATTGTAGGGGAATGTACGTACTCCCAGAAATGGTTGGCACTACAATTGGAATACACAATGGCCGTATGTTCGTCAATGTGGAAATAATTCCTGAGATGATTGGGCATGCATTAGGGGAATTTGCAAGGACCAGAAATTCAGTTACACATACAGGACCGGGCGTAGGTGCTACCCGTTCATCACAGCATGTTTCATTAAAGTGAGGTAATTATATGAGTAGAGAAGTAGGTAAATCACAGTCCGGCTATACTCAACTTTTAGACGGATCTTATTTGGCTACTGCTAGAGCAGTCAATGTCAATTGCCATCACAAGCACTGTTATCATATAGCCAAGGCGCTAAGGGGCATGAATGCCTCAGATGCAATCCTCTACCTAGATGATGTGATAAATAAGAAAAAGGCCATTCCATACACTCGCCGTTCAAGAAAAGGAAGAGGTGGAAATACCATGGCCGGCCATAGGAAAGGTAAAGTTGGTCCAGGAAAATATCCTAACAAAGCTTCAAAAGAATTCTCTAAATTAATATCTAGTGCAATGGATAACGCACGTCAAAGGTATGACACTATAGATCCAGATGATATGGTAATTACTCATATCGCTGCACACAGAGGTCAAGTTGCTACTAATTGGCGTCCAAGGGCACAAGGCCGAGCAACTCCTAGCAATCATTATCAAGTAAATCTAGAGATATTCTTGGAATATTTTGGTGATGAGGAAGAAGAGGACGAATTCTGAGGTGAAAATTATGGGACAAAATACAATTCGAACATTACTCAATAGAAACGTTGAGCGCCAACTTGTTCGCGAATATCTTTTGAAAGAAACCGAAAAAGCCGGTTTTGGAGGATTGACTTTCAATCGTACTCCCGAAGGCACAAAAGTAACTCTAAAAGCAGAACAAGTAGGCCGAGTTATAGGACGTAGAGGAAAGGTAATCCACGAATTACAACGTCGTCTTCAAGAGGATTTCAATCTTCATGATCCACAACTAGAAGTCGATGAGATAGACGAATCAAGATTAAATGCACAAGTGATGGCAAGTCGATTAGCCAGTTCTCTGGAGAGAGGATGGTTCTTCCGTCGTGCAGGCCATAGTACTGCTCAGAATATTATGGATGCAGGTGCTAGAGGTTGCTTAATCATACTTAGTGGGAAAATTACCGGAGCGAGGCATAGGGTTGAGAAGTTCCAACAAGGTCATATAAAATTCTGTGGCGAAACAGCATTAGAGTTTATGGATACAGGTTTTTCAACAGCGGTAAAGAAGTTAGGAACAATAGGTTGTACTGTTAAGATAATGAGAAAAGGAACCAAACTTCCACATGAAGTTACGATATTAGAACGTCATGAGGCTGGTTTACCTGCTTTAGAACAGATAGCAATGATAAAACCTGAGCAAGATGTAGATTTCTCAGATACAGATAATTCAAAGGAGGAAGAATGAGAAATGTCACATGTTAAATCTAGAGATATAGATTCTATGAATTTAGAACAACGCGAACGTCGACTTCTCGAACTCAAGGAAGAATTACTACAATTACGTTCGCAGCAAGCACTAGGAGGTTCTTCAGCTGACGCAGGTGCTTACAAACAAACTCGTAGGTCTATAGCCCGCCTAATCACAAAAATGAACCAGGGGTCAAAGGAGTAGGAATAAATGGCGGGTATATGTAATCTATGTGGATTGCCGGATGAATTATGTATATGTCAGGAAATAGCTAAAGAACAACAAAAAGCAATAATATCAGTAGTTAAAAGGAGATATGGAAAAATGGTTACTATGATAGAAGGAATAGATGATACCGCTATCGATATTAATCAACTCGCAAAGATACTGAAAAGTGCATGTGCAAGTGGCGGTACAGTTAAGGATCGTACCATAGAATTACAAGGAGATCATAAAAAAAGAGCCTCCAAAGTTCTTGAACAAAATGGATACAGAGTGGAGGTTCGTTAAATGACAGATACTATTAACATGCCTTGGATTTCTCGTATTTTACATATTACTAATTCATCAGATCCGACTCTGGAGGGAATAAGTGGATTAATTTTGAATGAAACAAAAAAGACAATATTAATCGAATCCGAAGGAAAGGATTTGTTATTGGCTAAGAATATTATTCAATTTACACTTGATGATGATGATGATGATGAGATAGATGGTAAATTGGTATCCCAACGTCCTGAGGATCGAATTAATAAGAAATATAGGAGGAACTAAGATGAGAGATATTGGAGTAGACGTAAACTCTCCTAAAGGAGAATGGGATGGAAATATGAATTGTCCTTTCTATGGGGACCTAAGAGTAAGGGGCCAAATAATCGAAGGAATTGTTTCTACATCCTCAATGACTGATGCAATAGTTGTTGAGAGGAGAATGGAGAGATACATGAAGAAGTATGAGAGGTATGAAAAACGTACTCGTCGCTACTCTGCGCATTTACCTTCATGCATTGGTCAAGTTAATCCAGGAGATAAAGTACGTATCATGGAGTGTAGGCCATTATCCAAGACTATCAAATTCTGTGTTATTGATTTGGAGGAGAGTAAATGAAAGGAATAGCGGGAAAGGTAACTGCTGGCTTGCCAACTCAGGCTAAGTTAGACTGTGCAGATAATACTGGGGCAAAAATTGTCCAAGTAATAAACGTACCAAAAAAGGGAGGCGTAGCAAGCAGATATCCTGCAGCAGGTGTTGGCGATATGATACGTGTCACTGTTCGCAGAGGGACTCCTGAAACACGAAGACAGATATTCACAGCAGTTATTATTAGACAAACAAGACCATTCAGAAGAGTCGATGGGTCATGGGTAAGATTTGAAGATAATGCATGTGTATTAACTAATGAGAGAGGAGATATCCAAGGTTCAGATATCAAAGGGCCAGTAAGTCGAGAAGCTGCTGAAAGGTGGCCAAGAATTGCTGCAACAGCAAAGCAAATTGTATGAGGTGTAAATGTATGGTAAGTAAAAAACCCGGAAAACAACGCCAGGAGCAGAGAAAATCTCCACTTCACATTAAGCGTAAAAGAATGAGGGCGAGATTAGTTTCAGACGACC
>PCAI01000026.1 GCA_002731195.1 Methanobacteriota archaeon
ACCAGAGGTTAACCTTCCAGTATATGTTGATACTGACTTTTTAGATATAGATAATGATGAGCTAGCTAATTGGCAAGACCCAGATGACGATGGCGATGGCGTCCTTGACGTTGACGATAAATGGCCTCTTGACAAGCATAGGCCCTTCCCTCCATCGGTCTATGCTGTTGCTATACTGAGTATGATATTCCTTGGTTTAATGTCTATGAGGCTTATAAATTGGCAGAAAACAAAATTAGCTAAGTTCCGCTCTAAGAGAATAAGACTGGAATAATTAATGGTGCAGGGGACAGGATTTGAACCTGCGAAGCACTACGCACTGGGACCTAAACCCAGCCCCTTTGACCACTCGGGTACCCCTGCTTGTTTATGCGCGAGCGCTTAATGGTCAAGAAGGCAACGCTTTACATGTTCATTTCCCATAGTATGATAACGTCGAGTTAATGCCATCGATATGACTAATATGGCACGAATAGGTGTAGTGGGATTGGGAAATTGGGGGTCCGCTCTTGCTAAGATATGGATAGAAGACGGACACAATGTATCCGGTTGGACAGTGGAACATGAAGTATATCAGTCATTAATGGAAGAAAGTATGAATCATAAGTACCTACCTGGTTATGATTTATCGGGTTTACAGCCAACTATGGAAATTAACGATATTTTGGAAGACTGTGAACTAATAATCATGGCTCTTCCCAGTTCAGTCATCGTTTCGGTTTTTGACGATATGATAGAAAACTTACGCCCTTCTCATGTAATAGTGGACTTGGCTAAGGGATTAGCACCTGAAACTGAAGATTCCAAATTAATTTCAGAGGTTTTGGAAAAGAAATTATCTAATGCTGGAAAAAATAATCCTGTAGTTGTAATGACGGGCCCTACGATAGCTCCTGAAGTAGCAAGAGGCGTACTCACTAATGCTTTAGTGGCTTGCCATGACAAATCCGTTGCTGAACGCGTCTCAGAGAGATTATCGACAGGGACACTAGTACTCACTCCAGCCGTAGATCCAATAGGGGCTGAATTATGGGGTGCATACAAAAATACAGTCGCATTAGCTTGTGGTTTGGTTGACGGATTGAGAGATAGCATAGGTGGAGATAATCTGAAGGCTGCTCTAGTACTTGCAGGTTATAGTGAAGGAATTTACCTTCTTGAGAAAATGGGTGCTGGTGAACGTACAGCATTTGGCCCAGCAGGCATCGGCGACTTGTATGTGACTGCAACAAGTCCACGTAGCCGTAATCGTTCATTGGGTGAGAAATTAGCCTCGGGAATGAAATTAGAGATTGCACTAGCTGAAATGCACATGGTAGCAGAAGGAGTCCGTGCTACCAAATCATTCTTAGATTATTCAAATAAAATAGGGGCAGAAACTCCTTTTTTGTCTGCTCTATGGTCATTACTGGAGGGAGAATCAGAAGTAGAGGACGCAGTAAGGAAAATGGTCGAATCATATAGGAGTTAAGAAAATGCCCGCATCCGATCTTAATGAATTTGAACTGCGTCTGTTGAAGTGGTTATCATCGTCCGATTTTGTTGAAGTGCCTTGGTCAACTAAACGTGCTGCAGAAGCATTCAAAGTTTCTGAAAAAGATGTTTATGAAGCATTATCTGCACTAACCATCAAAGTAAAAGACAATATACAAATCTCATACAAAGAAGGATCAATAAGGATTATTGCTTCAGATATTTAGTTTATTCCACTCTCTTCATTTTAGGTATAAATAAATCCCACCATGAAGGTTTAGATATATCTCCTTCTTCGTTGAAATAAGATCTAGCACTAATTGATAAGAAGTCAATTATTAATACTACTATGAAAATTATTATCAGGTATGAGATAACTTTGTCATACTGGAGAAATTTAAGATATAAGTTGATGTAATATCCAATCCCACCAGCACCTACAATCCCAATAACAGTGCCATGCCTAACATTATACTCAAACATAAAAATCATCTGAGAAATTAAACTATTTGCCATTTCTGGGATAACTACGCCAGTTGCAATCTCTATTTTTGACAACCCCATGGATCTCGCAGATTCAAGAGGGACGTTATTCATGCCTTCAATCGCCTCATATTGAAGTTTTCCAAGATAACCGACTGTGTATATTGTCATTGCAAGAACTCCAGAAAAAGGCCCAAAGCCAACTAGTATCACAAAGAATATTGCCCATATTATGCTTGGTAAACTACGTGCCGCTGCCAATACGATCCTTGCGAAATATGATAACGAGAGGGAACTTAAATTTCGAGCAGCCAAAATCGAAATAGGTAAAGAAATAATTGATCCAAAAATTGTCGATACAAATGCTATTTTAATGGTTTCCGTCATCCCAATCCAAGCGGTAGAACAAGTAAAATCAAACAACGGATAAGTTGTACAAACAGGATAGTTCTGTGGTTCAAGAACACTCCAGTCAGGAGGCCATAAAGATTCACCGAAGAAAATAAATAAGTTCTCAATGCCGCCAGATAATCTCCCCCAGTCATCTACCATTCCGTTCAATATCGAGAAAGAGAACATTATTAGAATTAAAGAGAGAGAAATAAACTTAGATTTCAGCGTAATCATACTTTGACCTCTATCATAGTAACTTCAGTTATGAATGGATTTATTCTACCGTCATCTATTACCAATAATCTATCGGCCATGGTTTTCGCTCTTGATACATCATGTTCAACAACAAGTAACGCAGCATTATTGTTCTTGACGTATGTGACGACACCTCTCAATACAGTTTCCATAGTTTCATCATCTAACTCACTAAGGAATTCATCTGCTAGAATTAATGCTGGTTCCTGTGCCAATGTTCTTGCTGTCGCCACTCTTCTTTGCTGCCCTCCTGATAATCTCCTAATGGGCTCTCCAATTTTGTCAGTTAATCTCATTTTTTCGATGGCATCACGGGACTTTCTTTTTGCCTTAGTAGAGGGAAATAATGATAGTACAGAATTACTAAACATCTGAATATATTTATTTCTATGGATTATCTCCTTCTTTTGCCCTGCATTAGCTCCCAACATAACATTATGCATTACACTTGCATGACGTACCAAACCTAATTTTTGGGGGATATATCCTAACTTTCCTCTTTTTGGTCTATGCGGCACCACTCTTCCGCACACTTCTACTGTTCCAGAAATGGATCTCACCAACCCTGCAATCGTCCGTAACAATGTAGTTTTACCGACTCCGGATGGTCCAGCAATAGCTACAATCTCTCCTGGAAATATTTCCAAATCAGGGATTTTTACCAAAGTTTCACCATTTTTATATCCTATTTCAACATCAATTAGTTTAACTATTGGTTTTCCAATAACTTTGGCTACTACATTATCTTCTCTCATATGATAATCACCAAGGTTTAGTGGAAAGTTTAGGCGAACCTAAACCATTATTTGGTACTGTCGGGGATATTCTCCCTCACTCTTCATTAAGAATTTCAAAATATTCTATGTAATATGTACTTATTCCGGGTATGTGACTAATCAAATCTGAGAAATCACTCAGATGTTCTTGAGAGGTAACTCTGACTATGCCAGCAGAATTAAAAATACTATCTAGAATTTCAGAACCACAAGTTTCTTTGTCAGATTCCTCATCAATAACATGTACTGAAATATCATAACATCCAGTATATGTCTTGCCTGCAAAAGAATAATTTTCGACATACATTTCATAATTTAGAGAAATAAATGCGTTTAGAACTGCAGTTCTACTTTGCACATCTAACTTTTCAGGATTATAAATTACAGTACTGGTGGGAATTTTACTATCAAATGGAAGATACATATATTCACTTGAATTAAGACACCAATCTAAATTATTTTCTTCATCTTCATTTTCACAATAAGATTCTAAATAACCCTCTTCCACAAAGGCAATGTCTCCAAAATCATCAGAAAGACATTTCAAAGCGCCTAAATTACCATGATACGATGAACCCGCCTCAGGTATTGAAGAATTAGGATTAAAGAAGTTTAATATTGTTGCATTCAAATCGTCAATATTTTTGGAATCAATGTCATTTTCCATATATCCTTCACCAATTAGATATCCAATTGGTGAAACCATGCCCGACAAACTCATCCATTCTGAGTGACAGGAAGTTTTTCCTTCCAATAGGGAATAGGGATTTGTATTTATATCATCATCTAAGTAAGCAGATGCTATGCTACTATCTATTTTTACATAAGCAGCAGAATTGTAATATGTGCGATCATCCATTCCTTGCATTGCAGCCATAGCGACTAATCCAAACTCCTTCCAAGCAAGCCATGCAGCGCCACTACTATCCATAATTGCTAAATCTGCATTCCCAACTTTTATCGCCTCAATCATTTCTCCTTCAGAACTTAAATCATATGTACTAACTTCTACGCCCAAAATACTCTGTAAATAATCTGAAATTATCTGTGAATCACCGTCACCGACTGTATTTTTGATAGCAATTCTAACTTTTTCTATTGAAGAAGAAATGGTACTATTCAATGCATACTTATCGTTATAATATGCTGAAATTCCAGGTATATTAGAGATTAATGTTGAATAACTGCCTAAATGTGTAGTAGTATTGACCGTTTCAAATCCTGGAGTATTTAGAATATTATTGAGTATATCGAAAGCTACAGGGTCATTTTTCATATTAACAAGTACTTCTGCAATTTCATTAGTTAGATTAGGATCCAATATTGATGGATTATAAACTACTGAATTGCTAGGAGATTGTCCGAAGACAGGTAATGCAATATATTCTTCTTTTTCTAAGCACCATACTTCATTTTCTGCTTCTAAATCGTTATCACAAAATATCTCAATTGTATTTTCTTCAATAAATGCAACATCTCCAATTTCTTCGGATAGACATCTCAAAGCACCAGAATGGCCATAGTAAGGAGTACCTATTTCCGGAATAGTTGAATTGGTGTTAAAAAACCCATAAATCGTATTTCTTATCGTTTCCACATCATTTGGATCTCCTATTATATTTGCATATCCATGCCCAATCAAGAATCCCATTGGTAGTAACATGCCTACCGAATTTAGCCAACCAGTATGGCAAGACACCTTCCCAGAAAGAAGTGCAAATGGATCTGAATATGGGTCATCATCCAGAAAAGCCTTCGCAATATCACTCTCAGAACGGACCCAAGCATTTGCATTGTAGTATGTCCTGCCATCTATATTCAGGTCAGCAGCCATGACTCCTAAGTCGTATTGTTGCCACCCTATCCATGCAGATCCAGCATCCATGATTGCAATATCTGCATTCCCAAATCTCAATGCCTCTATCATCGCTCCTTCCGAATCAACACTGAATATGCTGACATCATAATTTAGTTTTTCAGTAAGATAATTTGCTAACATTTCGGGATTACTATCAACTTCTTGAGAATTTTCTTTTATTTCATAAGCAATTACTAATTCTCCTAAAATTCCTTCCTCACTTTCATTCTCCAGGCATCCAGAAAAAATAGTAGTTAAGAGAATAATAGTAACAAATAGTGTAATTATTGATTTCTTTATCATATTATTTTCTCCATCGTTGAGAAAGTATCCGCATTTGGATAAAGCGTACTTTGCATAGTTTTTCAATATGAGTTTTTTCTTTACAACATTATGTTACTTGTTGGTCAACGAGAGGCGTTTAAATTGAGTGTGTATTTCTAATTTATAACCATGATGACGCTATGATAACTGTGGTGCAGATATCTTACGCCTCTCATTGCCGTAAAGTGTGTATCTATGGGAACTAACTTATTGTAGTGTTCCAATATCTTCAGCTGTTATTCCCAACATATCCCAAGCTGGTTGAAGATGTGCACGAACTGCTGTCTGATAATCAGTTCCAGCCACTGGAACATTGGTAAAGTCATATATTCCATTGATCCCTGCAGTTCCAAAGCCTGATAAGTAAGAAAAACCATTACATTCTGCTTCAGTCATTTCAGTACTAGTGGCATGAGTTACAGTGTTGTAACATCCTGTAAATATTGTAGCTCCATAATTGACATACCATCCGTATGCTTCACATACTGTTTGACTTACTTCTGAACTAGCATGAGTAGCACTGTTGTAACAAGTATCTACTCCATCATTCATTTCATAATCTACTAACCAAATGTAAGCTGAACATGTTGCATTATCATCGTTAGACATTTCGTGAGAGATCATGTTATAGCATCCAGTGAACAAAGTATCGCCACCCATATCAAAATCCTCATAGTAATTCCATCCTTCTGTAACTGTTTGATTCCAACTGCTATTCATTGTGTGAGTTACTGAGTTGTAAGATCCTGTATACAAAGTAGCGCCGTAATTTGGTAAAAACATGTATGAATCACAATTTGCTTCTGAATCATCTGTAGAAACTTCGTGAACTTCCATATTGTAACATATATCTGATCCATCGCCCATGTCATAATCTGTTACATACATGTAACCTGCACATTCATCGGATGATGCTGAACTAACAGTCATAGTTACTCCATTGTAACAATCATCACCTGGTGTCGGATTACTTGCAGCAACAGTTGATTCAATGACTCTCCAGAATGAATATCCTTCAGCTTGGTGGGTCTGTGCAGCTTCTACTGTTTCATCAGTATTCATTTTGTGTGCATACCGAATTGTTGCTTGTGAGTATATTATTACTAGATTCTTTACTATTTTGTCTCTTGCAGCAGTTGCTCCAGCCAAATCTTCTGCTTGTAGGGCTGTTAATCCTTCATTCATTGCCTCTAGGATTGCAGCATTTGCTAGCGCTGTACCGTCTGCATTCGCAGTAGCAAAGTTACCAGCCCTCTTGTCTCCAGTTGCATATGGCGAACATGATTTTGCTTCATCAGTACCGTGGTATAGTCCCCATCCTTCATCCCATGCATGTTGTGCATCATTCGCTCCAAAGTTTCCTGCTTCTGCCTTAGCTATTGCAGAGTTTAACTCATGGATTGCATATGCAGTTAAAATTTGATTTTGTACTCCCTTTTCTACAGCTTGCTCTCTAACACTATCAGAAGCACCAGCAAAAATTCCTGTACCATCTAGGGCCGCCATCAAATAATCATCCAATGGAGCATCAATAGCATAATACTCTGATAATCCATGTTTCTTGCCTGAAGCAGAAGCATGTTGCTCTAATGTTTTCATTGAACCATCGCTCTTCTCAACATTCTTACCGTTTTGATAAATATCTTTTATTGCAGCCCAGTCATGTGCTTCTGCAAGATCTTTGATGTCGCAGACATCTTCACTCATTAATCGATATACATCTACATCTGTAACATATGTATATCCACCATCTTCAGCATCTAATTTCGGAGCATCATCACCTGTACAACCTGCAAATGCAGATGTGGCAAAAAGTAGCACGGCCATTATTGTAATTGTCTTATTTTTTGTATTTTTCATCATTTTTTCATCTTCCTTTGAGGGCATTTTTAGGGCACCCTAAACTTGCCGACTGGAGGTTGGTATATGAAATTTAGGGCGACCTAAATTCAAAATTTAAATTCCTATTAGAACTAAACATTTGAACGATATAGTAATGACCTAATGGCCTTTGTTAGGGGCGTGCAAAGAACAAACTCAATCGCATCCTCTGTCTGTATTTGTTTTATTTTTGTCATGATTAGTTTCATGCCTCTTTCTTATGACGATTCATATCTTAGTGAGAAATCAATACAAATGAATCAATTCGGAGGGGGAGATAGCGATCTTAGTTTTGAAGAGCGTTGTAGCCAAATAACATTTGAAGATATTTTTGAATACACAAAGGCTGAATACCATTTTCAAGTTGATGAAGACTGGCAATCTGCAGAAGTTTTTGCAACAGCATGGATAAATTGGTCAATGGCAGATGTTGTCAGAGAAAGCCTTGATAGTTTCCTCGAGGGAATCCTTCCAAGTGGCGGTGATGGTTGGTTATCTACCGATGAAAGAGATGCAGTTATGGGAATCGCTGCTGATTGTATAGAGCATACAATGACTAGAATCGGAGTTAGAGATGGACCAGTGCATAGAGGAGGAGTCGGTGTTGATTGGAAAAATACAACATGGGAAGGAGGCAGTGTAGTGGTAAATGAGGTAAATGGCGTGCCTTCCAGGCATTCTCAGATTCGAACTTGCGACTCTTGGAACCCAAATACTCCTTGTTATGAGATACCTGTGATACCATCTGAAGATAGGGATTGCGATACTGATGTGAACAACTCTCTTGGTTTAGATGAGTGTAGGTTTATGCTGTACATGAATTCTACTCTGACATTATCTGGCATTAGTGATCCAAATTCATTCACTATGGTAATGAACGCATCTAATATGAGTAATGCCGAGATGACATTTACCTTCCCCTTGACCAACAATCTAAGATTAGATATGTGGGAGGAGTGTGAAGGCAGATATGTGGGGCTAGATGAAAATTTGAATTATGTTTATACAACGCCTCTAAGGGGAAGTTGTATTGGAGATCAATCTTCTAATTATTCTTTAATCTCGAATGATGAAATATTGAGTTACACTGTATATCCAAACTCAGATAGTGGTAATTGGCCATATGGTGAAGATATTTTTGCTGATTTTACTACTCTTCCAGTACCGATCAACAACCCTCCGGCCTGGACTGAGGATGCACCTATTGATGGTGCATGGTTCCCTTTGTCAATCACAGGAGATATAATGTGGGCTGATTGGAATCAAATTTCGACTTGGTTCAGTGATGAATTAGGAGTTTCAAATCTCAATATTACTTGTATCGGAGATGAAAATTCCAATGTCCGGCAAATTCAAGATAAATCGTTCCATGCAAATATCCAGTATTTACAAGACATAACCTGTGAAGCTATTGACACATCGGGTCAAAAAACAGGCAATAGGACATGGCATATTGGAGTTCCAGTGGTTTTATCTACAATTTCTCAATCGCTCCAAGATCCACATCCGATACATATACAACTATTAGATAATTGGCCACCTTTATCGGTGTCATTATCTCTTTCTCAAAACGAAAAGCCGACATTCTATCAGTTTTCAGTTGAATCTTCTATTCATGTTAATATATCTTCAATCGGATTGATACCGGGTGATGTACAAGTCAATATGAAAGTTGAAGGAGAAAATATTTACTCACTGACAAGTATGTATGATTTAGGAATCATCAAAGAAAGTTCACCACCATTCCTTATGTCATCTACTATGGGATTTTCAACGGTTGAACCTTCTCATTGGTCAGCTAGAGGGCAATTTAGTGATCCTGATGGTGAAGATGTATCTTTCTCATTCTTTATTGACGGTTCTTTAATGGGTACAATGGATTCATCAGGAAATACTTGGTCTATTCCAGAAATCAATTTTTATTTATGGCCAGAAGGTCAATATGATGTTAAATTAGAAGGTTGCGATACTTCTGGAGTATGCGAAGAACTATTTTTTGAGGTAAATAATAGTCACTTATACTCCGAAGAACCGATACAACCAGTCTCAAATGATTCTGATACAGTTAAGCCAATACCATTTATCAATTTACATCTGATATTTATTTCTATAGCCGGTGCTCTCATGTACACATCACGTCGCGATTAAATCATGAGTTTCGCGGGGACGGTGTCAAAAACATCTCATGAAGGAGGTATTTTAGCATCTTTTGAAGGAAAACCCCCTAGTCTTGGCACAAATATAAGAATTAGAGGAGGGAAAAACATTGGCAGAGTTCAAAGTGTAATAGGCAATGTTAAAAATCCCATGATCCATATATTCCCATTATCCAGAGGAATAGATGGCTCAAGTGCCGTAGGTTCTAGCATAGAAATTGCCCCAAGAGATAGAACTCCAAAGTCCAATAAGAACAGAGGACGTAGTGGCGACCGTAATCGTAACCAAACCAATAATGATAATATGAAGTCCGGGGATTGGGTATGTCCAAAATGTAAAAATCATAACTTTGCAAGTAAGAAGGTTTGTAACCGTTCAAGTTGTAACGTCAAAAAACCGAAATTAGGAAGCCATAAAAACAATGAGAAAGATAATAATGAATCAAAAATAAGGCCTGGTGATTGGATATGCCCAAAGTGTAAAAATCATAATTATGCAAGTAAGGAAATTTGTAATCGTTCTAGTTGCGACACTAGGAAGCCTAGGAAAGGTGTTGGTCCAAAAGTGACCAAAAAAAGGCCCCGCTCTTCTAGCCCACGAGCATCATGGTCTCCAAAAAAATCAAGGAAAACAAATTCTCGACGTCGTTAGAATCGATAATGACCCCAGCATTCTTCTCTAAGTGGTATTTCCGTTGATATATGTCCAAGAGCCCTGAGATGGTTTGGTTAGATGTTTTGGATTTTGAAGAAAAAGGTGACAGAGAAAATGCATTGCTTAATGCAAAACATGTTGTAGAAATGGATGAATCACACGCTGGTGCATGGATGGCAATAGCACGTCTAAACCTCCCTCCATTGACTAGAGGTAAGCCATTGATGCCAAATCTGAAACAATGTTCTAAGGCTATGTCGGCTTTGAAAAAAGTTATTCATTATGATCCTGATAATGATCTTGCTTGGGAGTTAGGAGGTGCTCTACTTATAGATCATCTTGGCATGTTAGAACATGGATTAGAATGGTGGGAAGATCGTAGAAAAAATGAACCATATCAAGTCACTCCTCTGGTTGAGCAAATAGGTGTATTGGCTAGAATGGGTTACTATGAAGAATGCGCAATAAAACTTGATGAATTATTCAGTGAAGAAATGGATGCACCTGCTAATAAACAACTATTACGCATGCAATCAGTAAGGCAGATGGTTGGAAAAGCTGCAAAGATGGAGGCTACAGAAATCTTCAACCCTCGAGATAAGTCAGACTCTAGATGGGAAATAATAAGAAGAATGAAGAATAAAAAACCAATAACTGAGAATAGATTCTTATTCACATTTACCGCACCAATCGTGTTCCTTCTGGGAATTCTAGTCATGGATGCTTTAGGAGATACAGCATTGGGTACAGTAGCCGTTTTTCTCATAATACTATTCTTATTCGCTACTATAACTAGATTATCTAATAGTCTATTGAACAATCTAAACCGCCATGCATTAGACTTGGACCGTGCAATAGATTTTGAAACAACTACTGGAAAAATTTGCATCCCGGATGATATCAGAGAATCTAAATTATATTCTTCAATGATGGATCTAAAAACTCCTGCACTAAATGAAAGAATGGATATGATCATTAATTCAGGAGAGAAATTACCTAAGAAATGGGAACTTAATGCTCCATAATTTTAATTCACTTATTTGATAATTCAAAACCGAACAATTCACTAATGATTGCAGTGTCGGATTATTATGACAGATTTAACTGTGGACAGCCCCATATCAGGAGTTCAGGAAAAAAAAGTACCAAGTAAGTTAGTAGATAATTTACCCACTTTATACTGTTACGAAACATGCCCATTTTGCTTCAAAGTCAAGGCATTACTCGGCTCAAGAGGAATAAGATATTCTAAAGTCGAAGTAGATCCAATGAAGCATACAGAATTACAATGGTCTAATTGGAAAAAAGTTCCTGTTTTCGTTGACTCTGATGGCACTCAAGTAAACGATTCTAACTATATTTTACATTATATAGACAAGAATGGGAATAATGATTTTCCCCGTCATGGTACTGATAAAAAACAAGATGAATGGATGGATTTCTCTAATTCTATACTAGGTAAGTCTATAGTGGCAGTAATATATTCTTCATATTTCACTTCACTTAAAGCTCTTGATTATGTCACTAAAGTTGACAAGTTTTCCTTCACAAGCCGTATCATAAATAAGTGGCTAGGTGCAATAGTGATGTTTTTTGTTGGGCGGAGTCGTGCAAAACTATTCTCGATGAAGCCACGTGATAATTTACAATACCAATTAGATAAGATGGCCGAAGGCTTTGAAGGAAATTTCTTCGGAGGAGATGTCCCTAACGGAGCAGATTTCGCTAATTATGGCATACTTAGATCTATGCAAGGACTCAATGGTTTTGATATATTAGAAAATCACAAATCAGTCCAGCCATGGTATGCTAGGATGCAAAAATTATCAGGAATCTGAGTTTTTGTGTTGATTATTGATACAGAATCTTATGAGCAATGGCGCAGTGGACATTTACGTGGAGATTACAATAGGATTAGTTAAAGTGCTAACATTCATTTTAGGGCCACTGGTTCTAATATCGTATGTGTACGGAGTTTCTCATTCTCAAAATCCTTCTGGATTATGGGGCGGAGTGCCAGTTTCATGGCAAAGATACATCATACCTTTCATGTTCCTAGCAGCTCTAGGATACGTCGTATACTGGTGGATAGTGTTCTATCACTTAGATGCATTAACTGTTGAATCATTCAGGTGGCCATGGGGGGAATCAGATGGAAATGGTAATTCTAGACTATTATTCTCTTTTCTTTTAATCTTAATACCCTCGGCACTTTGGATTGAGAGTACAATTTTCCATATAGAGAATGATTATTCATGGACTCCATTATTGGTAATTGGATTATTATTATTAGTATCAGTTGGCAATCTAATGCTAGGTTTAATTGCTTATTCATCATATCAAGATAATATATCTGGTTCTGGTTATATGCTCCTAGGTTCTATTGCATTAGGAATCCAATGCATATTAAATGATCTAATTATTTGGTCATATAAATTTCCTTGGTCAGAATAATTTACATTTAATTTTCTAAATCTTTGTTATAGTGAAGTCCTACATTTTTATCTCGAGAGATAGAGCCCATAACTACTAATTTAGCAACATCAATGAGATTCCGCAACTCTACTAAATCCTGTGTGGGCTTACAAGATTTCCAAATCATTTCAACCTCATCTGATATATGCTGTATTCTTCTTTTTGCTCTCTGTAACCTTGTGTAACTTTTTACAATGCCTACATCTGAACTCATAGTTACTCTCAAAGCTTCCAAATCGGTCCTCAAGGGAGCGTGTTCAATCAAGACATCCAAATCATCTGCTCTCCACATCGGAGTACTGTTGATTCTATTCTTCTGTCCCAAGTCAATATTATTTATTATGTCCTCAGCAGCTCTATTTGAATATACTACTGCTTCTAGAAGGCTATTCGAAGCCAGTCTATTTGCTCCATGGAGTCCAGTACAGGCTACTTCACCTATTGCATAAAGATTGTTAATAATGTGGCCTTTAGATTTTGTTCGCCCTTCATAATTAACTGCAACTCCTCCAACCATATAGTGAGCAGCAGGAGTTACTGGTATTGCATCAAATCCCATTTTTATCCCATATGTCTCTAATTTCCCTGTTATGGTTGGAAATTCTGTTACCAAACTTTCTACATCCAAATGCTCAGTTACAAGGAAGACATTTTTATCGCCACTTTTCTTCATCTCTGCATCAGTTGCTCTCGCTACAACGTCTCTAGTTCCTAAACTACCTAGGGGGGAATAATTATGCATATATGATAAATCATCTGGATTATTAGATTTCCCATCATTTTTCCATTCTTCATATTCTGAAATGGTCATCAATATAGCGCCATGCCCTCTTAATGCTTCAGTTATAAGAAAAGTACCTTCTGAATCTAGCCCTATTGCTGTTGGATGAAATTGGAAAAACTCCATGTCTCTTACATCTACTCCTGTTCTTTTGGCCATCGCAACCCCATCTCCAGTAGCTACAACGGGATTAGTAGTTCGTTTGTATAGCATCCCTGATCCTCCTGTTGCTAAGACAACATTAGTCGCTGGAAGTGTGTGGACTAATCCGCTTGGATCAAGACACCAAACTCCAGAAACTCCTTTTCTAATATCTCCATACTCTTTTTGAATTAAATCTACAGCCATCCAATTTTCTAGAATTTTAAAATTATCATCAATCTTAGCATTAGCATCTTCAGTCAAAGCTCTTTCTATTTCGGCACCTGTACGGTCTTTTGCATGGAGTATCCTATTATCAGAATGNCCACCCTCTCTATTCAAATCNTATTNNCCCTCAGATCCTATGTCAAATTTGACGCCATGTTTGACTAAGTCATTTATCCTATCTGCAGCTTCATTAACAACCGAGCGCACTATATCTTCATCGCAATGACCTCCTCCACATTCCAGAGTATCTTTAACATGCATCTCTAAAGATTCTTTGTTCTCAGTATCCAATACTCCTGCAATTCCTCCCTGTGCCCAATTCGTAGATGAAGTGGAAATTTCTTTTTTTGTAATTACAGCAACTTTTAATCCAGCCTTTGCACATCTCACTGCAAGAAACAAACCTGCAATGCCTGAACCTATGACTGCCACATCTACAGAATCCATCAATAATGGACGGGGAGTTTGCATAATTACTCCTAATGGCATCCAATCAAGAATCTTCGTACTGGTAATTCTGTATGCTTCTGGCATTTTATCAACCATCCAATAATCGCTTTTAGTCAACTAAGTCACCCTCAACCTTCATAATCCTCAAGGGCACGAGACAGTAAATGTCGTCAGCGTTTTTCGTAGATGAATAAGGTGAAGGGATGCATCTCAATAGAATAGAATTAGAAAATTTCAAATCATTTGGAGGAATTGTCAATATTCCTTTGGAAGAGGGATTTACTGGAATTACGGGGCCAAATGGCTCTGGAAAGAGTAATTGCGGAGATGCAATACAATTTGTACTAGGCCCCAAATCTACGAGGGCTTTACGGGCATCTAATGTTACAGAGTTGATATTCAACGGAGGAGGTAGTGGAAAACCAGCTAAAAATATGAGTGCAACATTGGTTTTTTCAAATACTCCAGAGTCTGATGGCCGACGACGCCTTAGGATAGAGACCGAAGAGGTATCATTTACTCGCTCTGTCCGTTTAAATAGAAAAGGAGACCCAATTTCATCATATTCAATTAATCAAAATCCATGTACTGCTACTGAAATGCGTAGAATATTGGCCGAAGCAGGATTAAGGGGAGATGGATATAATATTGTTCTACAAGGAGACGTAACCAATCTTGCAACCATGACTCCTCATAAAAGAAGAGGAATATTAGAAGAAGTAGCTGGAGTAACAGCTTATGATGAAGAAATACGTAAGGCGAATAACCAAAGGAAGAAGGTAGATAACAGTTTAGAAACAATTGATATTTTCGAAGATGATCAAAAGAAAAGACTCAAAGATTTAGGCAAAGAAAGAGAACAAGCATTAAAATTTAAAGATCTAAAGGACGAATTAGACCAATCAAAAATAGTTTTGCACCAGTCTAGATTTAGAAATAAAGTAGACGACTTAAGGCTATTAGGGGATGAAAGATCAAGATACATTGATGAAAAGGAAATATTGTCTTCTGAACTTTCCATCGGTGCAAAAAAAGTGAACGAATATGACGAAGAAATGGTCAAAGTTTCTAATAGTCTCGAAGAAATGTTGGGCGGCGATGCAAAGGAGATTTTAGATAGCATTAAAGAATTTGAAATTTTAATTGAGTCTGGTGCAGATAGAATAGGAGACCAAGAGGAAAAAATTATACTTGCAAGGCAGGAGATAAGTATATCTAGAAAAGAATTAGTAAAAGCAGAAAAAGCACGAGAAGATGCAGAAAATAGTCTTATAAAGGCTAAAAAAGCAGTCTTTGATGCAAATGAATCTTTAAAAAATGCAGATAAGAATGAAAAAGAGGCTAGAAAAGCAATCCAATCAGGAGATAAACATGGCCGTGATTTGAATAGGAAATTGGGACAGGCAAATGAGTCTGAAACTATCGCCCAGTCAAAATATGCCAAGTCCCAATTAAATTATGATAGAGCAGAGCAATTATGTCAAATAGCATCTGATAAATTAGCAGATTTAGAAGCAGAGTATGAATCTACGACACTAGACAGGGACGATCAAGAATTATTGGGAGAAGACATCCGAGAAGCATCGCCTTCTGTTGACCGCGCTTCCCTTGCTGAAGAATTAAGGAAAATTCAAAAACAAGATGCACTTTTATGTGGTGATAGAGATAGATCAGAATCCAAATTGAGGAATGCCGAACGTGAATTAGAAAAAGCTCGCGCAAGACAAGAGGCCAAATCTTCACGACCAGGTTCCGCATCCACAATTGCTGCATTATCAAAATTAAGGCAAAGTGGCGAAATTAGTGGAATTTTAGGTACTCTGGGAGAGTTAGCAACTCCAAAAGATCCTTCGCATGAAAGTGCTTTGGCTCATGCACTAGGAAACGGATTACGAAGCATAATAGTCAGAGACGACAATGTTGCATCGCAATGTATCTCTTGGTTAAGCAAAAATGGAGGAGGTAGGGCTACCTTTCTTCCATTGAATAAACTAATTGTCAATAGGCCGCAAGGAAGATCTTTGTTGGTAGCTAGAAACCCTGGAATAATTGGTTTTGTCCATGACTTACTGGATTATGACGTAGAAATAGAAACAGCGATCAAGTATGCCGGAAGGAATACATTAATTGTCCAAAATATGGATACTGCTAGGAAAAATATGGGAGGCGTACGTATGGTGACTGTAGATGGCTCTGTAATAGAAAGCTCAGGTGCTATGACTGGTGGTTCCAAAATCAAAAACGATCAACTTTCATTTGGCGGAGGCAGTTCTATTGCCAATTTAGATAGATATGAGCGTGCTGTAGATGAAGCCAGTTTGATTTATTCAACTGTAGATTCCGCTCTAAAAGAATTAAGGTCCAATGAACAATTACTAAGGTCAAAAATACATGGTTTAGATGATAGCGATCACTCTGTAAAACTTCGTAACTGGAAGGCCGATATGGAGAGGTCACAACGTTTAGTGACTGATGTTAGCAAGAAACTTAAAGAAACTAGGAAAGACTATGACAAACTCGATAAAGAAAGACAACTCTTGAACAAAGAATGTGAAGATAATCTAATCTTATTAGAAGAATGTAAAGGAGAGAGGATAAAATGCGCAGAAAATCTACAAAATCATACTCCTGATCATTTATCCGAGATATTAAGAAATGCAGAAAGTACTAGGACAGAAGCCGAGAGAGCAAGACTCGCATCAGATGCCGAGATACATACTGGGAAACATACATTGGAGATATTAAAAACTAGGGTCAGCGAAATTTCTCGCCAAATTTCTTTACAAGAAGATATAATTAAATCTTCTGAAACAGAGATAAAAAATCTTAACGATTCTATGAAAAATGCCGATTCAGAATTAATTGAACTGAAAGCAAAGTCATCTCAATTTGATGAAGAGCAGCAAATACTTCATGATCGTAGAGACGTTATTGTTGAGGAACGTGCAAGTTTACGCGCACATGTAGCAAAATTGTCTCAGGATAGGCAGACACTTTCTTCAAGAGTGGATGAATTAAATTCTCAAATTAAACAGAAGGGGATAATCGTCAATCAAATAGCTGAAGAACTCAAAGATTCAGAAATTGATTTACCTTCAGGAGATATCGAACTTCCAACTGTGTCTGAGGCGGAAAAAAGTGTGCAGGGACTTGAACGCCGCCTCAGTCATCTTGGGGATGTGAATATGTTGGCAATAGAGCAATATGATATTGCAGTTGAACGTATTGCAGACTTAATCTCCGATGGAAAACTATTGAGAGAAAGGCGAGAAAATCTTATATCGATAGCAGAAAGATTAGAAAATGAGCGTAAAACTCGACTTCTTTCTGTATTTTCCCATGTTAACAATAATTTTAGTAGAGTTTATGAAATATTGCAACCAACGGGCAGTGGTTCATTAAAACTTGAAAACATGAAGAATCCATTCGAAGGAGGTTTGGAGATGGCGTGCGTACCTCCTGGAAAAAGTCGTAATACTAGAAGAACTGCATTGTCAGGAGGAGAAAAATCAATGGCCGCACTTGCTTTAATATTTGCAATTCAAGATTATGAACCATCGCCGTTTTATTATTTCGACGAAGTAGATCAAAATCTAGATCCATTCAATTCTGAGAGAATTGCAACTCTTTGTAGGATGAGGAGTCAGAGAGCGCAATTTATTATGGTAACTCTGAGAAAAGTAAGTCTAACTCTGGCAGATCATCACATTGGAATTACTCATGCAGGCGATGGCTGCAGCCGTAGGATAACAGATTTTGATAGAGCAGCTGCTCTACAACTAGGAGAAGAGTTAGAGGCTGAAGAAAAGGCTAGACTGGCTTCCGAGGCAGAAAAAGCAGCAATGCCTGATTTACCTGTTGCCGAGAATATGCCTCGTACACCAGAACCTTTGGGTACGCCAAAGAGCCTTGGTGGTTTGGCAGATAGGGCCGGAGTACAAACTAATGGTGAAGAAATAGTTGATAATGGCCTTAATTCTTTAAGGGAAAGAACAGGTGATTTATCTGACGAGATTGAACAAAAAGAAAATAATCAAATTGCAAGCAAAGAAGAAATCGACGAACTAAAAATAAGTTCTGAGGGGGCTTAATCTTGTCTATTTTTGAGACTGATATGCGTGAAGATATCGTTGCAAAATTACTTGGTGGAGATATCGATTTAGAAACTAGCCGATATTTGGACAGATTACTCGAATTGTCCGCCCTCGAAGAGGCCGAACATCAGTTTTTGATAGATCCTTTCGATCGTTCAGTTGCTTTAGTATTCCAATTATTCAATTCATCCGATCTTGATCCATGGGATGTGGATCTAACTAGTTTCTTGGAGATGTTTAACGAAAGAATAGAAAATGCTGAAAATATTGACCTACCAACGTGTGGTAAATTAGTTCGAATGGCNTGGNCCATTCTGAAGAGTCAAGCATCTTCACTGATTGAAAGGCAAGAAAGATCACTTGATTATGAAGAAGAAGTTTGGGATTTTGAAGGTGGCTGGGAAACGGAATTTGACGATGAAGATTATAATTTTTCTTTAGGCGTGCTATCTGGTGCTGCGGATGAAGCATTACCTTCTATGTTCGAGGGCCGGATTCATCGCGATGAAAGCAGGCCGGTTACTCTTGTTGAATTATTGATGGGATTACAATCTGCAAGTAGATTAGCGGAAGAACAAAGGCTTAGAGAAAAAATAGCAAAAGAAAGAAGAGAATCTAACGATCGTGCAAGAGCAAGATTTAGTGGTAGTCTGCATGTGGAAAATCTAGAAAATGATTTGAAACGCACATGGAATGCCCTAAGAAATAACACAACTGAAAAATCACAATCAGTAGAACTTAGTGACATAGTTTCTACTCTTAATAGAACATCCTTGCAATCGGGTATGAATGAAGAAGAAGCAAAAGCAGAGGCCCAAGTAACTGCATTAGTCTCTGCTTTATTCTTGACGAATAGAGGATATGTAGACCTCTCACAAGAAGAAGGAAGTGATGGAAAAATATTACTTAGAAATTTATGGGAAAATGCTAATGATTTTTCTATTCTTACCAAACAACTACATCCTAAATCAATCCTGGGAGATGCTAAAATTGTCTGAACCAAATTTAAACACAATTTTAGAGGCTATAGTTTTTGGTGCAGGTAAATCCATGTCTGTTCCTGAATTATCTGAATTGGTCAATAAGTCTAATTCAGAAGTTGAGGATGCATTAAATAGCCTACGTTCAACTATAAAGAGGCGTAAAGATAGCGCTCTACAATTAACTGAAGTTTCAGGACGTTGGATATTGGAAGTGAAAACTGGACTCTCTCCATTTCTTCCGGAATCGTTTAGGGCAGATATACCCCAAAGGTTACTTCCAGCTGCTGCTCTAATTGCATACCATCAGCCAATGAGTCAAGCCCAACTTGTGGATATGTTGGGGCAACGTGCATATGATCACGTACGCGAATTATCCAATAGGGGTTTAATTGATAGAAGGAGAGATGGTTTAACTAGGAGATTAACTACGACTAGAAGGTTTGCCGAATATTTCGGATGCCCAGAAGTTGAATTTCGAAAAGTTCGCACTTGGTTTAGGGAAGAGGCAAGTAAGATGGGCTTAACTAGCGCACAATTGGCTGCTTCACTAGCACCAGATGAACAAATGACAATATCTGAATTCTCGGAAAATATCTCTGCTACTACTGAATGATAAAATCATTTCTTTCGCAATTCTTCTAATTCTTCAATTACCGCAGCTTGCGTTATTCTAATCCCCTTTCTTCTTAGGCTTGCAGCAACAATATCAATTTCTTCTCCTTCTGCACCAGCCGTTACAGCCATATTTCTAACATGCAATTTCATATGTCCTGCTTGTATCCCTACAGTTGCCAAGGCCCTTAAAGCACCTAAATTTTGTACTAGTCCTGATGCCGCCATAACCTTGGCTAAATCATCAGCACTTTGCACTCCGATTAATGCCACATTAGCCTGAGCAGCTGGATGAACTCTTACTGCACCGCCGACTAAACCAACCGCCATAGGGAGCTCAATAGAGCCTACTAGGTTTCCATCAGAATTCTTCTCCCAATGTGTTAGTGAACCATATTTATCACACTGCATACATCCACAACTGCATTTATTTTTGTAAGAAGCATAACTATGCGCACCTGATTCAATCGCCCTCCAGTCTTGTCCACAGGCAATTGCAACTGATGAAATAGCATTCATGATTCCTTTATTGTGTGTTGTTGCTCTGAATGGATCTGCTTTTGCAAAATGATATGCTTGAAGAACACCTTCAATAATTTGTGCCCCTCTAGAGATGTCATCTCCTTTATCTGACATTTCCTCAGGAGTAAAAATAGCACTGACTCTTGCTAGTCTATTCACGGCAAGATTACTTATTATTCGCAATATTGAAGTTCCTTTGGAAATATTCTCAAGAGATGGCGAGATTGTTTCTGCCATTGTGTTTACTGCATTGGCGCCCATAGCATCTCTACAGTCGACCAATAAGTGCACAATGACCATCGGCCCAGATTCTGTATCTATTATTCTGGCTTCTATGTCTCTACAACCTCCTCCAAATTTAACAAGAATAGGGTCGACCTCATTGCATTTTTGAATCAACTCAGATTTTGAAGATAAAATATCTGCTTTAGCTTCTTCTGGATTTTCACAATTTACTAATTGTATTTGTCCAATCATAACAGGCTCATCATTATTGGATGTGAAACCACCATTCGCAATACATCTTTTTGCCATGTTACTAGCGGCAGCTACCACACTGGGCTCTTCTAAAACAAATGGAATTAAGTAATGTTCTCCATCTATAATGAAATTTGTTGCAACGCCAATTGGTAGTGAATATGTGCCAACAACATTTTCGATCATCCTGTCTGCTGCGTCTTCACTCAATTCACCATTCGCAGACCATGCTTCTACATGTTCATCTTTGAGATTGGCTATTTCTGCTAATTTCATTCTTCTTTCTGCTACAGATAGTTTGTAAAATCCTTCTAGGCGACTATTGTCTACTGGCATATTATCAGGCGTTCCTAATGGTATGTACTTCTAATATTTACGAATTATATCACTTAAATCATCCTCTTCACTACTCCAAATATCCATTAACGCTTCATTAACGCTTTAATAACACGTTAACAAAACGTTAATGAAGCGTTAATTAAATTTGTCTAAAAACATTATACTAAGAAGAAATACGCTTAAAAAAATCCACCGGTCTAGGAAAATGACCCGTAAATTGAGCACTTTCATAGCGTTAGTAAGCGTCAATATTATATGTTCACCCTCTTACTGAGAGATTATGGTGTTAGAAGGTAAATCTGAACTTTCTATTCCTTCTTTACGCGGAAATCCTTTTGATGGCCGCCCTATTGAATCATCTAGAGTAAATGAGAT
>PCAI01000027.1 GCA_002731195.1 Methanobacteriota archaeon
TACCAGTTGTCCGGCAGGGCAATGCTGGGTAGCCACGCTCCAGTGGATAAGAGCTGAAAGCATCTAAGCTCGAAGTCATCCGAAAGACGAGACACCTCAGGGGGCTCGTAGAAGACGAGTTTGATAGACAGCGGGTGTAAGTACCGAGGTTTTCCGAGGTATTCAGCCCAGCTGCACTAACTCCCCGAGCATCCAATTTCTACACTAATCCAGGCCTATGTGGGCCTCTGTCCAACAGAGCATATCAATTCTTAAATTCGAGAAAAAGTTGAGCACGGCCACAGCGGAGGGGTAATACCCGGTCCCATATCGAACCCGGAAGTCAAGCCCTCCTGCGTCGTTTCCTGTACTGTGGTGCGAAAGCCCACGGAAAAGATCGTCGTTGTGCCTTTTTTTCTTTCCCCGCAAACATTACATCTATCTATGCGATAGCCATAAACGCCTAAACTAATGGAGATGATATAATTACTATTTCTACGGGAGATTTATTTGGACATTCTCAGATTGGAGTTCATCTTTCTATAATTGGTGATGTACTTTTTTATCCACGTTCTTTGGATAAGCAATCTACTGATCTTCTTGAAACAGCATTTGAAATGGAAATGCACCCCTTTTTAGTCGGTGGTTCCGCACTGCTTGGTAGTCTCTTAAGAGGAAATAAGAAGGGCATTGCAGTTGCTGATATAGCATTTGAATCAGAATTAGATGAATTAACTAGTTTTGGAGATGTAGTCGTAATGCAGAGCGGCGTTAATGCTGCAGGAAATTTAATTGAATGCAATGATTTTGGGGCTATTGTTAGCCCCATAGTTCCGGACTCTGGTTTAGAGATGATTGAAGACGTTTTGGGAATTAAATCAATGAGAACTACAGTTGCACACCAAGAATCTATTGGTAGCTTACTTGTTGCAAATAATAAGGGAGTTTTGGCACATCCAGATATTACGCCTGCAGAAGTTGAAACCATTGAATCTGTACTTAATGTTCCTTTAATGGTCGGAACTGTCACTTTTGGATCTCCATTTGTTGGTGCTGGATGTACTTCCAGCGACACCAATGCGTTAGTAGGTTCTGGTTCTACAGGGCCAGAGCTAAACAGGATTGAAGATGCGTTGGGATTGATTTAATCATATTGAAGTCGGCGCTACGTGATCATCATCTTTCTGCTCTGTCTTTTTCACACGATTCCAAACTTCTTGCATTAATTTATCATGATGTTCTTTACAATACTGGAATTGTTGGTATGCTTCTCTAAAAGAATATGCCTTTTTACCACTGGAAATAAGATATCCTTCAACAGACAATCTACTTTTCTTAATGCCTTCATTTGAACACTCTGGGAAACTACACTTTATCATTAAAAACCTCCATAACTAACTCTTCTCTTCTATGATTATCAAAGGTGCATTTGCATCTATACTATCTCCTGTATTACAATTAATTTCTTTGATGATGCCTTTTATGGGTGCAATTATCTCATTTTGCATTTTCATTGCTTCTAATATGGCCAATACTTTTCCTTCTTTTACTAAATCTCCAATATCGACGTTCAATGAAATTATTTTTCCAGGTATGCTAGAAGATACTGTTCCATTTCCAACTTTTATTTTCTTCTTTCTTTTATTTTCTTTAGGAATTCTATTTTTTCCTCCTTCTATTTTTATTTTGAATTCTTTATCTCCTATTTTTACTTGCCAGGAGGAACCCTTTCTTTCCAATTCTACATCGAATTCCTCATCATCTACAATGACTTTCCTCTTCTCAGTCATAGGATTACCTCAATACACTTCTTTTACTTCGCTCACTTGAAAGACTAGTTTTTCCAATAGAAACTCTAGTATGTTCTTGGAACCATTTACTGCCCTTGCCTCTACCTGATGAAATTTTAATTATTGATTCATCGGAATCAAATAACAATATTGCAGCAATAGCAGCAGCCATCATCTTATCTTCTAAATTATTCTTCATTTGATGGCCTCATAGTGGTATATTTCCATGTTTCTTTGTGGGCCTTACTTCTTCTTTTTCCAATAAAGCACCCAAAGCTCTTATCAACATCATTCTTGTTTCTCTTGGTTGAATAACATCGTCTAAATATCCTAGTGATGCAGCGCGATAAGGATTAGCAAAGGTTTCGTTATAATCTTCCACTAATCTTTCTCTTTCTTGTTCAGGATTTCCTGCGGCATGTATTCTCTTACGATGAATTATCTGTACTGCACCGCTCGCTCCCATTACTGCTAGTTGGGCACTTGGCCANGCAACATTATAATCTCCTCGAATATGCTTTGATGACATAACATCATACGCNCCNCCATACGCTTTCCTTGTTATCACTGTGAGTTTNGGGACCGTGGCTTCAGCGTATGAATAGAGTAATTTAGCCCCATGACGTATTATTCCTCCCCATTCTTGGCTTGCTCCAGGTAAAAAACCTGGGACATCGACGAATGTAATTAATGGTATATTGAATGAATCACAAAATCTAACAAATCTAGCGGCCTTTGTTGATGCATCAATGTCTAAGCAACCTGCAAGAAATTTAGGCTGATTACCAATTATGCCCACGGTATGCCCCCCAAGTCTACCATAACCAACTACTATGTTGGGTGCAAAATCCGACTGAATTTCCAAGAATGCACCATCGTCCAGCACCTCTTCTATCACTTCATTAATGTCATAAGGCAAACTAGAGTCATTAGGTATTATTGAATCTAAAACATCACATGATCTATCATGCGGGTCTTGACTATTCTTTGTAGGTGCCTTTTCTAAGTTATTACTTGGTAAATAACCAACTAATTCCTGTACAAGATCCAAAGCTTCTTGATCGTTTTCTGCAGTAAAATGCGTTACTCCTGACTTAGAAGCATGAGTATTGGCTCCTCCTAAATCTTCGAAAGTTACTTCTTCGTTTGTTACAGTTTTTATCACTTCAGGGCCAGTGATAAACATATGCGAAGTCTTATCGACCATTATTACAAAATCAGTTATTGCAGGAGAATATACTGCACCTCCTGCACAAGGGCCCATTATTACAGATATTTGAGGGATCACTCCACTCGCACGAACATTTCTGAAAAATATTTCTGCATATGATCCTAAACTTGCTACTCCTTCTTGTATTCTCGCCCCGCCGCTATCATTCAAACCAATTACTGGTGCTCCAGTTTTAATGGCCATATCTAAGATTTTACATATTTTTAAACCATGCATTTCTCCTAGTGATCCTCCATAAACTGTGAAATCTTGAGCAAAGCAGTACACCAGTTTACCGTTAATTGTTCCATGCCCACATATCACTCCATCTCCTGGGATGATATTTCTTTCCATATCAAAGTCTTGGCATCTATGTTCAACTAGCGAGTCTATTTCCATAAAGCTCTCAGAATCCAATAAATGAGTTATTCTTTCTCTTGCAGTCATTTTTCCTTTGGCATGCTGTGCCGAAATTCTTTCATGGCCTCCTCCTGCTTTAGAGCGAGCCTTTCTTCGCCGAAGGTCCTCAGTTCGTTCATCAATGTCGGACATGTCTGAACGTTGATTAAGTAAGGCCGCCCTTGAGCATTCCTACTAACTTTGTCAAAATACCTCATCTTGCGGTTGTTTGAAAATGGGATACGACCTCGCCAGTATGGATAGGGATGCGTGTAGTTATAGCCAAACCAGGACTAGATGGACATGACAGAGGTGCAAAAGTAATAACTAGAGTTCTTAGAGATGGAGGCCATGAAGTAATCTATACTGGGATACGTAAAACTCCAGAACAGATCGTTAGTATACTAATTGACGAGGATGCAGATGCACTAGGATTATCTTCTCTCTCGGGGGCACACGAAGTACTTATACCGAAAATTTGTGAGAAAATGAGAACGGCCGGTTTATCGGATGTTATCGTTTTTGCAGGGGGGATAATTCCTGAAAAAGATCATGTATCATTATATGATTCGGGAGTTAGAGCGATATTTGGGCCAGGCACACATTCAGAAACTATTATTGATTTTTTAATCGAAATTTCTCAAAGGAAAAAAAGAGGAGAACCAACAGGAGTTGGTGAAGAAATCGGGTGGCATTGGGATTGAATTCAGAATCTGAGTTATTAAATCTAGCGTTAAATGGAGATAGAAGGTCTTTAGCCAAAATACTTACAAGGATTGAATCCGGATTTGAACCAACTGTATCTGTGCAAAATCCTTGGACATTAGGAGTTACTGGCCCTCCTGGAGCAGGAAAGTCGACATTAATCGGTGCTCTGATATCCAAGTGGCTAAAAAGAGGTGAAAAAATTGCAGTTTTAGCAGTCGACCCGTCATCTCCAAAATCCGGAGGTGCACTTTTAGCAGACAGAATTAGAATGCAAGGCACAGAATCATCTGATTCTATATACATAAGATCCATCGCATCTCGTAATCACCCAGGCGGATTATCGCTATTTATCGGCCATATGATAAATGTTTTATCGGCCTCTGGATGGTCAAGGATAATAATTGAAACCGTGGGTTCCGGACAATCTCAAACTAGGATAGTGGCATTTGCAGATCGTATATTATTAGTTGAGGGACCAGATAGGGGAGATATAATACAGGCCGAAAAGGCAGGTATTTTGGAGTTGGCAGATATAGTTACAGTGAATAAATCAGATTTACCTAATTCAAAATTAGCATACAACTCATTAAATTCTTCGTTATCCTTGAATCAAAATAATTCTATTAGTACACATCTCGTTTCTGCATTAAATGGAGATGGGATTGATGATCTATTCTCTTCCATCGAGAAGTGCCCCAAATCAACACAAAGAGAAATTATCAGACAGAAAGAAAGGCTACTATCATTATGGGATTCCCGACTTCTAAACTATCATGGATTAAATCAACTCCTTGAACAACTATCTACCGGAAGTATAACACTTGATGAAGCAGTCGATATGATTCAGTAGAGGAAAAGATGAGGTGTCCGGATGAATGATCAAATAGGTGATAATCTAACTATAGACCATGTATCGCATTCTATAGGCGGTTTTGGTGGACATGCTTTTCGTAGACTAACTCACATCTCTATGTTTACAATACCTTTACTTTATTACCAAAGTGGTAATGAAATAGCTTCATATGTTGATCTAAACTCTCAACAATTTGTCAGTTTAGTATGCATTACTATTTTATTAATCGAGGCCATTAGACTAAAATCTGGAGTAGTAATTATAGGCCAAAGAGAATATGAATCAACTCAAATATCTGCTTTGGCATGGGGCGCACTTTCTGTTTCTTTAGTATTTTTGATTGTTCCTGAACAAAATTATGATGGTTTAAAATCAGGAATGTATGGTATGCCTTTGATATTCGGACTAACATTTGTTGATCCTCTTATGGGTGAGATAAAAAGACAAAAAAAAGATATTAAGATGGCCATAATAGCTGGTCTTCTTTGCTCATATTCTATTTGGTTGGGATGTTCCTTTTGGTTAGACACTCCTCTAATTATATCTATCCTTCTGGCGCCTTTAACGGTATTAGGGGAATTACCTCAGGTAAGATATATCGACGATAATGCTACAATGATATTATTTCCGTTAGCCGCATTAATGATATTATTGCCCTTTGTATAGAATTCCACCCGTCATCTTTACATTGCAACTAACTTTGGGTTTAACGTTGGCCATGACATCTGAGGATGAAGTACCTGAATTATCGCAAAATGTATATCTACTAATTTGGGCATTGGCTTCATTCGCCTCTATGGTTATTTTCATTCGCTTCTTTTGATTTTAGAATTCTTATTACTGAAAATACAGTGATAAGCATAATTTTATCTATTCTTGTTTTTTCGTATATACATATATGTGCGGCATAATTGGATTGTTTGGTAATGCGGATCCATTAGTTGCAAAATCTATGTTATCATCTTTAAAACATCGTGGGCCAAATGGCAGTGATGTTTTCTCTGATTTTATAGGTAATGGAACAATATCACTGGGACATGCTAGACTCTCCATAGTGGATTTAGAAAATTCTAAACAACCATTGGGATCCGATCACGGCTCTGTCCTTATTCAAAATGGTCAGATATATAATTATAAATCAATAAGATCTAAAATACATAATTACCCATGGAGAACAAAAGGCGATGGAGAAGTAATATTGGCATTGACTAAGAATTTATTGAAAATGAGAGATAAATCTTCTTCATATCCTGAAGGGAAATTAAAAGGACAAATTAGAGTATCAAAAAATTACCTCGATATCAATAATCCTGCAAGAATTCACAATTCATGGATAAATAGACTCAATGGAATGTGGGGGTTTGCACTATGGGATTCTAGGGGTCAAGAATTAATCCTAAGCCGTGACGCAATGGGGATAAAACCACTTTTCCGAACTGTATTGGATGATGGTACCTTACTCTTCGCGTCAGAAATAAAGGCATTTTACCAGCACCCTGATTTCTTAAGGAGGCCCGATATTAATGCTATTTATGCCCGTTTGGCTTATGAATATCCACTTGATAACACAACTCTATTCGCAGGAGTCACTCAAGTAGAGCCTGGCACAATAGAAACATGGTCTTTAGATTCAGAGGGCAGAGCAGTCTTGACTGGAATTAGTAAATTTTCTTCAGAAAAAATTTCTCCAAGTGAAAATTGGGACCCTACTTCTGGATCTAAAATATTACTCGATAGTCTAAGTTCCGGCGTTCAAGATCGTTTCATGTCTGATGTTCCAATAGGCATTGTTCTTTCAGGAGGATTAGATTCTAGTCTTATCGCCGCTTTGTCTCATGATGCCGCTGTTGCCACAGGTGTCAACAAACCTGAATGTTGGACCATCGCCGGAAGTGAAGATAATCCTGATTATGTTTTTTCAGAATCAGTTGCAAATAATTTAGATTTGAAATTTAATTCTAAAATCATAGAAGGAGATATCTTCCATAGACAAATGCCAAATTTCTCTTGGCATGGAGAAGATTTGGATATTTCGGTTCTTTTCTGGCAGCCGTTATTCCAAGAAATGTCAAAATACGTTTCTGTTGGATTGTGCGGCCAAGGTGCTGATGAATTACATGCTGGTTATCGGAGATATAAGAATTTAGACGAACATTATAATTTAATAAAATCAAGACTAGATATAAAAAACTCCTCTCTAAAATTAGATATCTCCACCGGACTAGGTAATCCATGGCGTGATAAAAAAATATTTTATGACAACAATTATTCGGATTTACTTTCCACTCTTCAATTTGAGATAGAAAGAGGGCAACTATCAAATTTTCAATTAAGATTAGCCGATCGTCATAGTATGGCATTTGGCCTAGAGGCAAGAGTTCCATTTCTTAGCAATCTACATCGGCAAGAATCTCATAAAGTGCCCTTGAACTGGAAAGTATCTAGTGAAGATGAGAAAATGGCTTTACGTAAAGCAGCACGTTTGACAAAATTGCCGAAAACAGTAACTGATAGGCCGAAGTTACCTGCGGGAACAGCTACTACGCCGAATTTATTGAATTCATTCATGGATGAATTGATTCCACATGCCAAGGAGTGGAGTGGCGAATATGGAGTTTTATCTGAGCAATTAAGAAAACAACCAGACATGGCGATAGGATTAAGATTGTTTCATTCTATCCATATGACGGAGAGAGATGGCAATTTTAATGATACTGACTTAATGAGTTTACTCGAAGATGTGGGTTCATGGATTGTTGATTAATAATTTACCATTAAAAATCTCAGTGCCCTCATGTCTTAGGAGTAATTTTTTACTTTCTTCTCCTCCTTTTACACTGTATTTTCCTATTGTTTTATCTTTTTTCACTACTCTGTGACAAGGAATAATAATTGGCCATGGATTCTTTGCCAAAGCCGTCCCAATCGCCCTCATAGATTCTTTATTTTCTATTAAAATTGCTAATTCTCCGTAAGAAATAGTTTCTCCAAAAGATATATTTTCCACTAATTCGCTTAGAACCTTTTTCTGAAATACCGTCATTCTTCGGTAATCCAGACAAGGCCTCTCAATTTCAATGCCATTAAAATATGAAAATATCCATTCTTCAGCCTTGTCAAGATGCTTCTTTCCTGTTAAATTATTTTCTATGTAATTCTCCGATGTTACCTTTGTTATTCCTGATTCAGATGAAATAATACAAAATTCACCAATTGGTGTATTTATTTTCCTGATGCCTTTATCAAACATTTTAGATTTTCTTTCATTCATCTTCATAATTTTCAAGACTCTTATTATTTTCTTCCATTCCTGTAATTTCATAGTTTGATGGAAACAATGCGATTACTACTCCTGCTATTAATAATAACAAACCTATGCCAAATGATTTTTGTACCACCATTAATTCTAGTCCAATAGCAAATAGTATCAATCCTCCTACATTAGAAACCCAAACTAAGGTTTTGAAAGTCGATAATGAAACTCCACTGGGATTTTCCACTCCCTTTGGACCGAACTCTGCACCAAATCTAAGAGAGTTATTGTCTTCCATATATGTTCACCTGTCTATCATAATAATTGCATCAGTGGGACATGCCAATACACATATTTTACATCCCGTACAAGGCTCTCTTAAAATTCTAGCTTTTTTATTACTATCGACGCCCATTATTGGGCTTTTCATGGGTGTTTTGTAAACTTCAATAGCATCATCATCACAAACAATTGTGCATTGATCGCATCCTATGCATAATTCTTCCTTTACCCACGCTACTGTTTCAAGCCCTCCTTTTATCTTTGCTCTTTCTTCTGAACGCATTGCATTTAGCATCATTCTTATCCTTTTCTGCTCAATATTTCTCCTAGCAGCAAGGTCGCGCTGTTCAGTCACTTTACGTTCCCCTGTATGCCTGTTGACGGGCTATTGTTTATAATCGTCAGTTTCATTGCTTCTGCGACGGTCCGATAGATATGGGCAATCACTCCGTCGTATGGTGGAAAGATTCTCTTTCTATACTGGGGTTGTTACAAGGGATACTAATTTGGGTATTGATGGCTTATTTATTGAATTTAGAAGTTGCTTGGATTTCATTCGCATGTGGTGGTTTGATTGGATTCTTCTTATGGCTAACAGCATTAGGTTATCAAAAACCACAAGTTGCTAAAATGACTTTGTGGGGAATTTTCTTTAATGCATTATTATCTATTTTTTCCGCTTATCTGGCTTTTAGTTAATTATTTTTTTTAGCATTAACTTGTCTTGCTAAGAAACTCACAACATCTAATATTTCGAAATCATGCCTGGGATCTCCTTCAAATTTTAAACATTCAAAATGACTAACACATTTAGGGCATGTTGTTAGCATAATATCTGCCCCAGTGGCTTTAACTTCATCAAAACGTTGTAATCTCAAACCTCTACTATTTTCGTTACATGACATCATGCTCGATACGCCGCAACACAATCCATCTTCTTTGTTATGTTCCATTTCAACAAGGCTAACTCCTTCTATAGATTGTACTAGTTCTCTCGGCTCATCATAAATATTCATCTGCCTGCCTATTCTACAAGGATCATGATAAGTTACTGTAATATCTTCCTCAGTTTGTAATTGCATATCAAATCCCTTTTCCGTTAAGTATTCAGTAGTATGCATAACTTTCATGTCATCTAACTCGTAATCTAGTGCAAATGTTCTGAAACATTCTGCACATGAAGTGACCAGCGTATCTATCCCACTCTCACCGATCTTCTTTTGATTATATTCTTTCAATTTTTCAAAAACTTCTGTTAAACCTTGCCACTTTTGGTCATGTCCACAGCATTTCAAGAAATCTCTTCCCAAGTATGTTACTTCTTGACCAAGTTCTTCAAAGAGAGTAAAAGCAGATGTTGTAGTCTCTCCAAGATTCATAGTCCCTTCATTTACATGGCTGAAAATCATTTCTTGATCTATATAATCAACACAACCAGGATAATAACCAACATTAGAATCAATTGGATAATCTGCAGTTGAGATAAATGCTTCATCTTCATCTGCTTCAGCAGCTAACACTGCTTGTAAAACAGTATGAGGTATTTCAGCAGCGGGAGGTCCTCCAACTATCAAATTCCTTCTTATATCGACATATGAGTCATAATCAACCAATTGAGGGCAAGCATTGGTACATGCACTACACGTCAGACATGAATATAGTGGTACTCCATCATCTTCATTATTCCAAGTATTATAAATTATATTCAACTTGTCTCCTGCGTTGAATAATCTCACAGGGCATGCATCATCACACAAATCACATCCGTAGCATTTATTCATTTCCCATTCATATCCTCTTGCCATGCTACGCATTAACATGAAGACCATTGCCCCAACTCCTAAACAGGGTATGAAAAGTGAGTATATCAATTTCGCATCCAAGCTTTTTGGGTTTTTATGATAAGTAGGATTTTTAACGGCCATTTCTGATATTTCTTCAATAGTCATAGTACTGTCTCCTCTAATCAATGCCGTACCATCTTCATCTAATATTAGAGGTTGATATGCTACGGCAGTATAGTCTGTAATCATTGAAATACTTTCATTGATGCCCGCTGATGTTGTGCTATAATGCAAAACATAAGATTCCCCAGCATCCAAATAAATCGTTTCAGATGTACAAGAAGATCCTTCCATATTCCATATGTTTTCACCTAAAGAGTTCTCTAAACTTATGGTTTGGCTATGTGTGCCGACTCCATAAGTAGATGTTCTAAAATTACATCCGACGTCTGTGGCAATTCTATCTACGCCCAAATTTTCTATGGTAAAAGTTTTGGATTCAGAAATTGTTTTTTCAAGGCCATCAGATTCACCAAGATAAGAAAATGCTGACATCGCAGAATTTCTCCCTGTTTCTGGATCAGCATGCCCATTTACTCCTGCGAAATCAATTATCTTATACTTAGTCGGTTGATAAATGCCCCAATTAATCCAATTAGATGCAGTAATTACGCACCATTCTCCATAATCTTCTTCTTCTATGGTATCCCATATTGACAATCCACTGGTTTCTGAGTATGGTAAACAATCATCTTCCCAAATTTCCCATACATTTCCCTTCTCGTAATGGACTAGGGTATCTGACGGTTGTTCTCTCATTTCGTCTAATTGCGATATACTGTCCATGGCCCCGAGTCCTCCATAATTCCAAAAACCTCCTTCATAGATAGGCCATGTGGCTGTGGAAATTAGTACTGTTATTATTAATGTCCCAATTGTAATTTGCCTACCTATTTTTGGATTAACACGGGCGCCCATGGTATTTAGCAAAAATTTCCTTATTACGAAATAAAGTACTACGAATAAGAAAACTGCTGTCAAAATCCAGGGTATTGCATTAAAGATTGTTGCAGTCCATGGAGCCTGTCGGCCACAAAAGAAATATTGATGAGAATCTACAAAGCAATAATTCGTCAAATCTTTTGCATATAATTCCAAAAATATATTAATCGAGAAAACAGATATGAACCATACATGTGCTAAATAGGCAGCACCAGCACTTGCAAACCACGGATCCTCTACACCTCTCTTTTCTCTTTTGCCGATTATGAAAGGAGGTAACGCCAATATCCCTACTGGTATTCCTGTTATTGCAGCACCCCACCATGCAGCATTCCAGTAAATGAATGGTTGACCGAAGAAATCTCCAATAGGGCCTGCAGGTATGGTGTATTGGGGTAAATATTCTCCCCATCTTAGATATCCATATGAAAATAGAACATACCAATCAGGGAATACGAAACCAGCCTGAGCAAAAGGATCTGCGGCACTATGTAATGGAGGTGGCACAATCCATGAGTAAAAACATATGACCATTACCATACTTGCAAATATTATGGTATCTCTCAATACTTCCGTTGGCCAAAAAGAATGCCCAACAAACACCCTTCTTCTTTCTTGTTCTGCTTCAACAAGCGCATCTCTTTCGCTGATATAAGTATCAGCAATTCTTCCAAACCTATCTATTAATCCCATTCAATATTCTCCTTAATGCGGTTCAGCGATACCTTGTACCCAAACAATAAATAGATGAATCAGAATTAATGCTGTGACCAATACGGGTAAAATGAACACATGCAAGAAATACATTCTTGTAACCGTCTGCCCTGATAATGTTGTACCAGCAAATAATGCATTAGCCATCCAATCTCCAATTAGGGGGGTTGCAGTTGCCATATTTATCCCAATCGTAGCCGCGCCAAACGCCAAACTGTCCCATGGTAGGAGATATCCTGAATAACCAAAGAAAATTACGAAAAACATTAATGCAACTCCAATTAACCAATTTAATTCTCTTGGATTGCGATATGCGCCAGTAAAATAAACTCTACACATGTGTAAGAAAACTGCTGCTACCATAAAATGAGTAGTCCAATGATGTATTGAACGAATAATATATCCAAATGGCAAAGTAGTCATAATGAATTCCATGCTGCTGTATGCAGGAGTCGGGTCTCCTTCTCCACCAGGTACATAGTACAAGCCAAGAATACTTCCAGTTATTACTAAGATTATGAAAGCCAAGAATGAAATCCCTCCCAAGCAATATAATGGATACCAATACCAAATTATCCTCAGTTTATATTTTTCCGCATGAGTAAGAGGCATTTGCCTATGTACACTATGGAATGCATCTCTACTCATCCCCCAATAGTCTTGTATTCTAAATCGAGTATCCAACCAGGAAAACGCCCATAAGAATAACTTCTCTGATACTCCCATATCACTGGCATTTGATTCTACGGCGCGCAGAATATCTTTTCTTGGCATATCATCTCTTTCTTTACGCAGTGTAAAAGCAACTATTACAACTACTAATGCGATAAATAGCCACAGAAACCAGAATTGAATCATCTTAATACCTCATCCACAATACGCATACCAATCCTTGAAATCGGTTAATGCTTCTATTACATCACCATTTACAGTAAAAGGTATCAGAGGCATCCCATTAGGTGCAGGGCCTCCTGTTTTTCTTACTCCAATGAATTCAAACGGAGCTCCTTTACCCATACTATTCTTTTCAATAGCAGTAGGATCAAATCTACTAGAGTGGCATATACAGAAGAGTTTGTCTCCTCCCTCATCAGTTCCACCTGCTGCCCATGTATCGCCAGTATAATTATTAGTAACCAATTGCCATCCTGGGATGCAACACAAATGCGGACACCTTGAGAAAATTATGACCATGTTATCATGTATTGACAATGAACTGTATGTTGCATCATCCTCTACTTCTCTGCCAGAGCCAACATACTTGCCACCAAGATCATAACCATCTAAATATTGAAATCTTGGTTTATCGGACTGTAATGGTAAATCCTTATTTTCTTCGTGTGGTACATATACTACGTTTACTGGCAATCCGGACCATACTCCTTGCGCACCTATCATTCCAGTTTTTGTGTTTGCAGCCGCTACTTGAAAAGAACTATAACTCATTGGTTCTAAATGCCTATCTCCAAACCACGCTGTATCTTCTGCCCCCGAAGGTACCCAAAATCTCACAGCACTATCTCCTCCATCGGCTTCAGGTTGCCCCATTAATAGAGAAGCAAACCCTATACTACCCAAACTTGCCATTGTAATTAGTCCTGCTGCGGTATTGAATGATAATCTCATAAATTCTCTACGGTCAATCATCTTGATTGATTCCTCGGAATTTATTGTTTCCGTAGGGATGGGCCGTAATTTGAATCTCCTAGCCATTTTATCATGCCTCATATTTTTTCCATGCTTCAGTATCATTCTTTGTTATATATTTGTTTCTTCTGTGTTTTACTACGACAACATCAGGCATTACATATTTTAAATATATAATTCCCATAATTATCAAAGTCAGTAATGTCATGCCCAGATTAAAGGCAAGTATTTGTTGATTCCAGTGATTATAAAGCCCATATGACAAAGAACCAGACCAAAATAGAGTCCAAAGCATCCCCCATAATCCTACTAGTATTATTAACCAAGAATCTCCTGATGGTGCAATGCTTGCTCTAACTATTGTACCTGGTTTTGGCATATTGAATACGCCATGATCAACTGCTTTGGTATAATTTTCTTCTGAAATCTCCACACCTTCCAAAGCATCTCTGGCCTCTTCAACAGTGATTTTCCCACTACTAACATCACGTAATAGTTTCATTACTACGTCGTCTTTCACAGTTGATCACCTCTCCGGAGATGCTTGATTCTAAGTCTTAGTAAGTTACTACGTCCTTCATAATGTCTCGAAAATCCATATCTCAAGAATAGCCCACAAAATAAAATCACTAGAATTACTGCACCGAATCCCAGAAGTCCAAGCCAATGGGCTCTTAGCTTGGCGCCCATGTGGTGCAAATCAACTTCTTCATTTGTTGGCGCCGGAGGGTCGATATCTCCATTCCCAGAAAAAATAGTCCTCGTTTTGCCATTATCTTCTCCTTCTTCTAAGATAACACTTAGTCTATTCCATCTATCTAGTGCCGATGGTATCTGATCGCCATTAACTGAATTCCCAACAAGCCAAATTGTTACTACTTCTTCTGCACCGGTTTCAGGAGAATTCCATATTATGGCCCAAGTTCTATCTACAGTTTCTGATCCAGAAGAAGTGTGCGTCAAGGTCCCTTCATCAGTTTCCCAATTTTGCACTAAACTCTCATATCCTTCAGAGGCCGATAAAGTACCGCTACTAACTCTCATGGAAAAACCTCCAGTTTGCCCTCCAGATAGTATATCAGGGCCTCCAATCAATTGAATTTTCATTTCATAAGATGTACTTCCCGAGTAATGATAAGGCACGCCATCTAAAACTATGGTTACTGAGTTATCTGGTTCGGAAGAATGACAAGTACATCCAGCAATAGTAACATCTCCTTCGTTATTGGCATCGCCTCCGACACCAGAATGAAGTGCTTGACTAGTGCCAGCAACAAACATCAAAATTGCACTTAAAACAATAAGTCTCTTAGGGAACAAATCCAACCTATTCATGCCTTGACCTCTATGATTATTACGCCCACATTAATGGAGACTATTAAGGTTCCAGTATTGCGCTTTGCCCCCCGTTAATATTTTGTTAATTATATATCCTTCAGAAACCTAAAATGTCATGACTCAGAGGAGTCATTATGGTAGGCCCATCTTGGAGGAATATCTATGACCTTAAAGATGAACAAATTAGGGATTTAGGAGAAGCCGAAGATCTTATGGAATTAATGCAGATTTCTGAAGCAGAATCAATATTATTGAATCTAATAGATAAAAGCCCCAATTGTGTTCCTATTCTGAATGTAATGGGGCATATGCAAGGAAGATATTTATCTGATTTTGAAAATGCAATACACTATTATGGCAAAGTTTTGGAATTAGAACCTGATAATGCTTGGGCAAGAGATGAGAGGCGACGTTATCAGAGATATTTGAAGTATGATTAGTATACTATAAATCTCTATCCTCTATCGGAATATGTGGACCGAAGTACCATACTGATATTAGGTGCTGGCGGAATAGGTTGTAAATGGGCAACAAGGGCACATTCTAGGTGTCCAGAAGGTTCTGCTGACCTTCTTCTAATCGATGTCGATAAAAACTCGTTTTTGAATGCAAATTCTGCCCATTGCCTTCAATTATCCTTGGGCGATGAAGACAAGGGTACTGCTACACTGAGGAGAATGGCCAAACATCGTTTAAAAGACGGAATAAATGATTTTCAAAACCTATTCGACACCTCTGAATTAGTTATCATTTTATCCGGCTTAGGTGGCGGAACCGGTTCCGGCATTTCTGCCGAACTAGCTACTATTGCCAAGGGTTCTGGTAGTGTAGTCATTAGCATTGTTGGTTTGCCATTCGCAGAACAACCCTTCCGTTCGACCATTGCCAGAGATGTTTTACCCAATATAGATGAATCCTCAGATATGTGTATAAAATTAAGTATGGAAAGACTTGCATGGCAGGCAAGAAATCGTAAATCTGACTGGGAATCAGGTTCTGAATGGATAGAAGAATTAGTAGAAGGTTTGGTTACAACATTGGCTAAAGTTGGAAAAATAAATCTTGATTTAATGGATCTAAAGTCAATAGTTGGAAAACCAGGAAATGCCACACTTGTTGTCGGTACTGGCGATACAAATGAGCCCGAAAAAGTTGTAAAAGTTGCACAACAATCGCCCCTATATGATATTAATGTCGAAGGGGCAAAAGGATGTTTAATTCAGGTTGAAGGTGGTTTTGATATGACGCTGGCCCATTTGAATTTAGTTTCTGATAGCTTTTTATCAGCATTGGATCCAGATTGTCAAGTCATTCTAGGGGCCCGTTCTAGCGAAGAAATGACTGGTAAGATTAGATTAGTTGCTGTACTCAGTGGCCTCTAGTTACTCTTCTTCCTCGTTATTCAACTTCTTAATGGCGGACGGCAAAATTACTAAAATAACTACAGCAGTAATGATATGCCCTATGGCCGTTGTTTGTAGTAGACTGCTTTCGGTTAGTTGTTCGGAAATAATTGTCAGTGAACTTATGCTACCTGCATACAAATACCCAAATGAGATTCCCCAAAATATTGCTGATTGACCTCCAAATATGTTGATTCCCTTTTTCTTCCCTCTATTTATCATTGAAGTTACAGCAAAGAATATTGTTATGATCATCAAAAAACCTTCTTCAATCAACATCAATCCATTGACTGAATCTACTAACCATGTACTTCTCCTCCATGCACTTAAAATATGCCAACTAGAAGCAAAAATTAGTACACTCATTAATAAATCTCCCAGGCGCCCCCTATCTCCCAAATTTTGCCTAATATCTAATGTATATTTATCAGTCAGATAACTAATGGTAGAAATTATCAAAAAGAATAAAATCCATAGAATATGAACTTTGATGGTTGAATTCGTTACATTTTCCGCACCATATCCGAACCACCAAACCAGAGGAATAAAAATAGATATTAGTATCCCTGTTCTAATGAAAATATTGTATGTGGATATTTTACTTTCTTTTGTCGAAATTCTTTTTTGTATAAATATCGAACTACCAAATACTAGAGATATCCCCTGTCCTATTGAAAGTAATATGAAGAGAGAACTCATAAAATAATTAATACTTTTTGCCTCAAATGCTCCATTTACTAGAATGAATAACAAAGTTGTAATTATAATTACAGGCGCCAAAGATATTAATGCTTTAATGAAGTATTTTCTCGTAAATATCCCGTCTCCATCATCATCTATGTTGAACAAAAATTCTCCATATTTAGATGAGATTATTGTTGCTACTAATATATATGAAATAGACAACGAGAGAAATATAGTACTTCCATTTGTTCCAATATAGCCAAATTCATATCGCATAAATGTATATATCAATGCAGTATTAAATAATAACACGGCTAAGTGTGAAAGAGTCGAGGGATTCAAGATAGTCATGAAAAACCCATATTCTCTCTTGCCAAGCGTCTTCTCCATATTCTCCCGAAGAACCATCATTGGTTAAGTTAAACCCCCTGCCGGAGTACATGGGCCGGCTTTCCAAAGTAGCGAGAGGCAAGCATCGCTGGATTGGAATAAGGGGAGAAATAACAATAAATTCAAGGGATGAACTGACCACTATTTTTTCAGAAATTCTTGAAAACTGCGAATGGAAATTATATGATTTTAAGTCTCTGGACCAAAATTGCCTTTTCATTATAAAAACAAATCTCAAAGATTATGCCAAAACACTCAATCTCATTAATTCACATGTTTCCTTCGAAACATTGACCAGTTCGGGAAAAATTAAACTAATCAGAGAAAGAATATTCTAATTGATGTGATACCTCCACTCTATATTTTCTAAATCATCTATGTGTCTGACTCTATCATTGCCTAAAATTTCTAATTCTCCCTTTTCAGAAATTCCAACTATTCGACAAACATCATTATTTCCATGCATAACTGAAACTCCTCTGGAAATAATTTCCGAAAGTGCTTTCCATGATTTTCCAATCATTTCTTGAGAGCTAATGGCCGGCAATAGATCATGTTCTTCAAAACTCGAAGAAAGACTAATATCTGCCATATTGTAAATATCAATATTTTTTACTTCTCCTAACGTTTCAATCCACCCAGAAGAACTAAATGAATCATCAATCAACTTACTTCTTTTATTGATCCCTACTCCTACTCTTAGGTAATCATTTCCACTGTCTGACTCAATTACTATCCCTCCCATCTTCCTGAAGTCATTACTCATCAAATCGTTTGGCCACTTGAGCCCAATTTTCAAAACCGCAGCAATAGAAGCACCAGCAGTAATTTGTAAAATTCCTGGTGAGACATTTTCTAGGTTTGACTTTGATATATTCCATGTTGCTAGCATGTCTCCTTCATCCGATTGCCACTTATCGCCCCTCCTGCCTCTGCCTCTGGTTTGCTTTTTTGTCATTATTCTGGTCCAATCTCCTTTCTTAATTTTCTTCACTTCGTCCATTGTGCTCTGACATTCTTCTATGACAATTGGGCTACTATTTTTACCAGGCCTCCAGAACGCATAAACTTCCAGTTTTTCATCACCAATCAGTTCTTCTGTTATCCTTCTTCCAGACCATCCTCTTTCATTCCACAAACTTGGATAACTATTACTCTCTGGTAGAGTTCTAAATAGTAACATTACCAAGCATTCATTGGATATTTTGCTCATTTCTAAAGTATCTATCAGCCTTCTACTCCATCCTCCACTTTCTATATCTAGATAGGCCGCCTCTTCAATATATTCCAATTTATTTCCATCATCTCCCACCGGATCTAAATATGGTAAATTCCAAACTATGAGGTCAATTTTATCAGAAATTTTAATGTTTTCAGTTATTCCCCCTTCTTCTATTTTTACTGTATCTTCAAAACCATATTTTTTTACATTTCCTCTGGCACAAGCAACAGCATACGGATTCACATCATAAGCCGTTACTTTCCATCCCAATGATGCTAGTAGCATAGATAAAGCCCCTGAACCACAACCTATTTCGAGTGCAAGACCTTGATTTTTTTTCATTTTTAATATTGCTTTTGCTAATAGATAAGTATCTTCTCTTGGCGGATACACTGTTTTGTGAGTTTCTAAATTCCAATTACAAACATTTTCTATTTCAAATATAATTTCTTTAGATATAAAATCCATAACCTATGCACCTATTTATCAAAAACATTTATCTCAAGAACGCCATATCAAGCACTGACAACAGATTCCCGTCTGGAGTTCTGGCCCTTGCTCTAGCGGTGCTTGTTTAGTTACTTTCTTAAACCCCTCTTAGGACGGGCAATAGCCCAGCATATGCTATGGGCCTGTAGCTTAGTCAGGTAGAGCGACGGGCTTTTAACCCGTCGGCCGCGGGTTCGAATCCCGTCAGGCCCGCCTGAATAAGCTTCAGGGCCATATTTATCTGGCAAGGGGATTAAAAATATGGCAGTAAAAAGTTCAACAAAAAAAAGGCTAATAGAACTAGGAGTTCCAGAAGATAGAGCTCACAAACTTGCCGATGACGCTAATATGGATGCAATCAAAAGAATGACTGTTGAGCAAGTTGCTAAAAAAGTAGATCTTGAGATGGGCAGTGCAGATTTAGAACTAATAATGGGAGTTATTAGGGAACAAATGGCATCTAGGAAGAGAAGTAGAAGTGGAAGAATAACAATTTCCCGAAATGCCTTGTTAGACGAAGATATTCCTCAAGGAGAGGACCGTTTCAACGTATTAAATCACATTTTAGTACCTCATCACGAATTAGTACCAATCGAAGATGAAGAAACAGTATTGTCTCCATGGAATCTGATGGAGAAAGATTTTGAAGGAAATAATAGACTTGCAAAAGAACTTTTGCCAAAGATATTGATTACTGATCCAGCAGTTCAAGCTATCAAAGAAACAACTGAAGCTGAAGATGATACATTATTGGCGGGTTGGTTAACAAATAGGGTAATGAAGATAGAAAGATACAGTAGATCTGCAGGAACTAGTATAGCATACAGACTAGTTGTGGAGAGGGCATAAGGAGAGGATACAAATGAAGGAAATAGTTGAAAGTTATTTTAGTAGAAGAAGTCTTGTAAATCACCAACTTGCATCATATAATGATTGTATACCGCTACTTGATAGTAGGGGAAGTAGAATGGAAAATATTGTTAGAAATATTCGAATTGGTAGTGATGACTATGAAGCCGATAATGAAGGTGGATTGATAAAACTCGACGTTCTAGAGAAAGAAATAATTGTCCGAGTCAAGAATATACGCCTTGGACAACCAACAATTAGGGAAGCGAATGGGGCAGAACATCCTGCAACGCCATTAGAATGCAGATTGAGGAAACTAACTTACTTTGCACCTATATACCTTGATTTCAGAATATATCGAGATGATTTACCTCCTTCTCCAGGCTCCGAATTGGGCTATATGGATGAGAAGAATGTCCACATAGGAAATTTACCAATTATGGTTAGGTCTGCTAGATGTAATTTGCATGCAAACAATATAGATCCTAACAGAAAATTATCTCCAGATACATCTCCTGAAGATGCAGAGCAATATGTAAAACTATTAAGAAAATACGGTGAAGATCCAGTAGATCCTGGTGGATATTTCATTATCAACGGTACTGAGAGAGTTTTAATCTCAATGGAAGATCTAGCCCCTAATAGAGTAACTGTGGAGAGAAATAAGAAATATGCGCATGACACTGAAGTGGCAAAAATCTTCTCTCAAAAAGATGGCGTTAGAAAACCTCTCAATGTCGAAAAGCGTAGAGATGGAATGTTAATGGTAAAAATCCCTAGTGCTGGAACTACTGCTATTCCAGTGGTTTTACTAATGAGGGCATTAGGAATGTCTAATGATAGAGAAATATTCTCTTCCATTGCAGGTCCAGTAGAGGCAATGAAGTATACAGTAGCCAATCTTAATGATGTAAAAGATAATGAAGAATATGGAGTAGAAAATGAAGAAGAAGCACTTGCTTGGTTGGAGAAAAAATTCGCCGCTGGTCAACAAAAAGAATATCGAGAATCTAGAGTTCAAAATTTACTAGACAAAGAACTTCTTCCTCACTTAGGTGCTTCATACGAACACCGTCAGAAAAAATCAATATTCCTTGGTAGGATAGTAAGACAAGTTCTTGAGATGGCAATTAATAACAAAGATCCTAATGACAAAGATCATTATGCTAACAAAAGAGTACGTTTGGCCGGAGATCTTGTCGAAGATTTATTCCGAGTAAGCCTTCAACAACTAGCTAGAGATTTAAAATATCAATTAGAAAGACATCACAACAGAAAGCGTGAGTTAAAAATCAATTCCTGCCTAAGGCCCGATGTACTGACATCAAAAATAATGCATGCATTGGCTACTGGAAATTGGGTAGGAGGAAGATCAGGAGTAAGTCAGTTACTAGACAGGACAACATATCTTTCTGCATTGTCTCACATGAGAAGAGTAACAAGTCCACTGGTCAGAAGTCAACCTCATTTCGAAGCGCGTGATTTACATCCAACTCAGTGGGGGAGATTATGCCCTAATGAAACTCCTGAGGGGCAAAATTGTGGTTTAGTAAAAAATGCAGCTCAGATGATAGATGTTTCCGAAGAAGTATCAGAATCAGATGTAAAAGAATTACTAAAGGAAGCCGGAGTCGATGATTCTCCTGAAGGTTGGGCCGATGGTTCCAGAGTTCATGTGAATGGAGATATATTTGGTTTGCACAAGAGGCCTCAAAAACTAGTACAGAGAATAAAGAACAGTAGGCGTTCAGGAAAGATAAGGTCTGAAGTAAGTATAAGACATGATACTGAAAACAAAGATGTCTTCATCAATACAGATAGGGGCCGAATCTTACGTCCTCTCCTAGTGCTAGAGAATGGTAGTCTGACTCTTTCAAAATTCCATCTTGATTCCCTCAGAGATGGAAGCATGGATTTTAATGATTTGCTGACTAGTGGAGTAGTTGAGTGGGTCGACGCCGAAGAAGAAGAAGATCTACTGATTGCACCAAGGCCATACGATTTACCTGCTCTTTCGCCAAAGAATAAGAGGCCAATTAATCCAGCAAAAGTGGAGTGGTTAAATCTAGGTGAACCCAATATTACTCATGCACATCTCGCTGCAGAAATCCAAATGCCAAATGGTTCTTCAAAGACTGAGAAATTCAAAATTC
>PCAI01000028.1 GCA_002731195.1 Methanobacteriota archaeon
TTTATATTTCGATGCAGTGAATAAACCATCTCTTTCCCCAAGCCAAGAGCCGTGTAAAGAAGAAATTACTGGAGCAATTTTTCCCTTACATTTCTCGAATTGCTTTTTATCCCATGATATCATTGGACAATGTAAATGTACAACATCTATTGGATTTAAAGAATTTATTTTTTCTAATGTCTTTAGAGCATATCTTCCATAAGAACGAGTAAATTCCATTGGAATTTTTTTCCAGGGAACTGTAAAAACTTCTACGCCATCTATTTTAGGTGGTTTATCCATCCCTTTACGAGTAATTATGGATATTTTATGGCCCATTTCTGCCAGAGCGGAGGATAAATGATACACTGTAGACCCCATTCCACCCCATCTAGGAGGATATTCGGCGGATAACATTGCAACATGCATAGTAGGACCTTGTGCAGTGCTAGTCTGTATTCTTTCAAGATAATGTTGGTGATTTGACAATAGTATCATTCAAAATAGACGGCTTGTTCCCGTAGTTAGTAATATGTCAGATGCATTGCCTGTTCACGTCACTGTAGTAATACCTACACGGAATGAAGAAGCTGCAATTATAGATACAATAAGATCTGTTCCAAATGATGGTTGGTGTGATAAACTAGATTTCTTAATTATTGATGGGAATTCGACTGATGCAACAAGAGAATTGGCAGAAAGGGAAGGGGCTTCAGTTTATCTTGAAGAAAGAAAGGGGTATGGTCGTGCATACAAAACTGGTTTTTCGATTGCGCCAGGTGAAATTATTGTTACAATGGATGCAGATTGTACATATCCTGGAGAAAAAGTACCTGAATTAGTACGTAGATTGTTGGACGATAAACTAGACTGGATTACTTGTGATCGTTTGACAAAGGCCGAAGAAGGAGCGATGTCAGGAATGCATGGATTTGGAAATTGGGCTTTATCGACAACTGCTAGAATGTTATTTTGGTATGGAATAAAAGATTCTCAAAGTGGGATGTGGGTATTTAGGAAATCAATCTTTGATAATGTAAAAGTTAGACCTATGCATGACGGTATGCCTTTATCTCAAGAGTTTAAAATTAGAGCCAGACGATATCTGCATTCCAATAAAACCCTAGAAATTAGTGTTCCTTACAGAGTTAGAGTAGGGGATGCTGAAATTAATACATGGGGCGATGGATTACTAAACTTACGAAGATTATTCTGGTTAAGATTTGGATTATTCAGTAAAAGTACGCCTTGGGGCATAGAAGAAAATTAGTCTTCTTTTTTATCAAATTCTTCATCTAGTTCTCTTGGAACGAATGCTGACCAAGATTCAATTAATTCAATATCTTTAGCAATCTGGTTTCGTCTGTTGTTAGCATAAGCCAATCCCAACAAGGACAAGATAATCATGAAAGTTATTAGAAGTGGAAAACCGGCACTAAATAGCCAATCTAATGTGTTTTCACTACTTTGTTTTACCACGGGAATTGATTCTACTTGTGACTGACTAACAAGTTCACCATCAAGAGCCCATATCTCAACCTTGACCCAATTTCCTTCAGAAATATCCCAATTAGATCGATATGTCCAAATATTGTCATTAGCTACTTGATCGCTGCCTTTGCCATCATCTCTAAAAATCATTACTTCAGAAATTCCTCCACTGAGCATCTCTCCATTGACTTGATTTGTTGTCCCATCTGCATCATCAAGAGTGATGTAGATGTATACTTCTGTTGGGACATTGGCCTCAATGGAATCAATTGAAATGGTTAAATTTTCTAATTTTGGGTAACTAGATCCTATTGTCAAATTTATAGAAGCAAAATCTTGTGCACCTCTAGAATCTTGAACAAGTAGATTAATCTGAATAGAGCCTGGATTGAAATTGAATAATTCTTGTTGATTATCACTAATTATTGTACCATCATTTAATGACCATTGGTACAATATAATATCATTATCATAATCATATGAAGATGAAGCATCAAGATTAACTGGCTCGCCAGGAGGAATATACTGGCCATTTTCTAAATTGTTGATATTAGCAATTGGGGCGGATTCAAGAACTGTTATTTCTTGAGTATAAATTCTCTCCATTCCATCAGAATCAACTAATGTTATAGTTAGAATATGTATGCCTGCTGAAAGATAGTTATTATACCAATATCCTGTTGTTTTATTTGCCAAAATAGTTCCCATTAAATTTGATTCAATACTTACAGTAAAGGAGTCTTCGTCCGGGTCGAAAGAATTACGAAAGTCGAATAAAACGGGAGAATTGGAGTTTACTTCAATATCAGGCATTGGAGAATCTAGAACTAATATAGGCGCAGATTCAGTTATTATGATATTTATAGGGGCGCTAGTTACTTGTTGTGTTCCATCATCCAATGATAGAGTAATATTGTGATTTCCAGAAGGAAGACGAGATTGGAATGACCAGTCGGTTCCGATTGGTTCTACTAATTTATCGCTAATCCATAAGATACTAACCAAATCGTCATTTTCTTCTAAATAAGGATTACAAAGTAAATTGCTTCCATTGTCAATTAAATCTGAACATGCTAAATCCCAGTCCCCAGAACCTGTAGATTCAAAATTCAATAAATCACCAGATTCTGCAATGAAATCATTAACTGGTTGAGAAATTAATGCAACTGGAGGTGAATTTAATACCTCTACTTCGAATGAAAAATAGGTCCAAAGACCTGCATGGTTTGGCAAATCATCGCTTGCCTTCATAGTAATATTATGGATTCCTTTTGAAAGATATCCTAGCCATTCAATTGTGCTTGTAGATTCAAGTCCCGAAGATAGTAAGCCATCAATACTACTTACGAATTCAAATTTCACATCGTCTCCTTCTGGGTCAACAGTATCACTTCCATCAAGTCTAACTAAATTGGAAGATACGTTGTCAACTCTTGATACTTGCATCATTGCAGGCGGCAATTCATTGTATAGTCTAACACTAAATGACCAACTACGACTTGGATTTATTCCATCTGAAGCGAATACTGTAACGTTAAACTGGTTAGGGGCGCCAATGAATGACCTAGAAATTTCTTCAGGGCAGTTTGGATCTCCCTCAGTTCCAGGCACAGGATCTTCATATGATGTTTCCAACCAACACCAAAGATCACCGCCTTCTGGATCATAAGTACCGTCTAATAGAACATTGACATTTGCTGTTTGACCGAGATAAAGAATCCCTATGGAATTTATTTTGGGCATAGTTCCAACCGATAGTATAGGAGGCAGATTAACTAATTCAATTCGTCTTGTTTCATTTACACACTGATTTTCAATATCGCATACTTCCAAAGTTATCTGATGAACTCCGTCAGACAAACATTGAGATATGTCATTTGCAATTATGTATGAATAATTATCGATATTTTCACCTTGGGGGCAAGAATATGTGAAATCTCCATCCAAATTACTTGTCCATGTAAAAGTAATTTCATCTAAATCTAAATCCCAAGAATTAGTGGCATCAAAAATAACTATACTGGCGCTGGAATATTGAGAATCGTCTTCAGGCATTTGCCAAATAATAAAGGGTGCTTGATTTGAAATATCTAGTCTGCACACAACCAACTTATCAGAATTTAATATGAAAGAAGATGTGTTATTATGAATTCCATCATAACTACAACCGGAGTTCACTATGTTATCTGATGACCAGCCATCTTGTGGAAGCCATCTTTTCCCAATAAAAGGCCCATACAAATAATTACCAGAATATGGCTGAGTAGCAGTAAAATTGTCTTCATAAATATCAAACGAGATATTGACATCTGCATATGGGATATTCATGAAATGCTGGTTTATGGTATGTATTTCTAAATTCCACATCATATCGAATATATTATTATCAAATGAAGAAATGGGAGTTAGTATATCCTGAGAAGAAATCCATTTAATATGGTTATTATCTCCTAGAAGAAACGAGTTTTGCATGGATGAATGTTGTATTAAGTTAGTATCTGTGAAATTGATAATACTATTTTCCGAGGTTGGATTATTAGAGAAACAATGAATGCTAGTATTGGAAACTAGTAATTCAATATGATCTGTCAAATCTAAACAAGAATCTACACTACCATATATTGTGCTATTTGTCATTAAAGAGTTGGTTATTCCTTTAGAACTCCAATAAAGTCCATTATTGGAATCCAAGATTTCTAAATTATTTATTTCAGCATCGACCTCGATCATTTTTAGTGCATAATCTGTAGAATTAGAGAATATCGTGACATTATCAAGTATTATATTTCCAAAATAGTTGATATCTGAATTATCTATATTCAATGGAATAGGAGAAATAGTATCCTTAACTAATACTGATCTTAATTGTAAATCGACACTATTTTTTACAAAAATTCCATGCTGATCATTTATGGATGAACATGCATGGCAGGTAACATTTTTACCACCGCTCATTACAGTATTTGAGTCGTGAAAGAAAATACCTGCTCCATCTTCAGGGTCATCATTTCCAATACCATTTTGAATTGTTTCTACATTAGAAAGTTCAACATTACTAGAATCAAAAACATATACTCCATTTAATGAATTGTTAATACTTGTTATTGTATCGACTCTGGGGTGGAATTCTCGAAAATCAACACCATTGCCTCCATTCCCAGATGTAAACCAATTGCTGCCTATTATCCCTCCTTTCATCATCAATACCCCAGGGCCTATTGAATCATTTACAACTAGATTGTTTACTATTGCCGGTCCTTTGGAGCCCCAACTCGCACTTCTAAAAAATAATCCAGCACGATCGTTGATTGGTGCAGAGAATGATGTTTGTCCATTGTTTAAGAAAGTAGTATTCTCTATTTTGGTAGAAGAATCTACCATGTATGCCCTTAATCCTACTGCAACATTATCCTCAATTAAAGCTCCATCTAAATGAATACCGCTTGTATTAATGTCAAATGCTGCATATCCTAAACCGGAAGTTTTTGCATCTGGCCCTCCAGTTCCTCTAAGTTGTAAATCTTCAAAAATAGCGTTAGTCAGAAGATTTGAATATTGGCTATGATTATATCTTTCAACCATTATTCCCCGATACTGACTATTTTCTACTACTATGTCAGAGAAAGTTGGCCTAGTAGTCCATCCTTCTGTTTGATGTCTTACAAATATACCATTATCACAACGATTTATATTTGTATTTGTTAATAATGGGATTGAATCTTCTACCCAGATGCCTGCAGAAACTGAAAGTGTAGCGCCAGAAATGTTTGAAATATTAATATTAGAAAATAAACCACCTGCTTTACCCCAGAAATTCAAACCGCGAGTAATTAATCCATCTATATTTGCACCATCAACAATTGGAGCTGATTCAAAACCGATAGATAATCCAATTCCATATCTCCACGTTGAGGAAAAGCCATGAACATCTTGCCCTCCTCCATCAACAGTGAGATTTCTTATTATTGGTGATGCTCCTTCAAATAAATCAACAGCCACACTATCCACATTTACCACTATTAAATTAGAAATAACGGGATCGCTGCCATAAATTGTTATACCATACTTTGCGTCATTAATGGTCAAATTATTAATTACAGAATTATGGCCATTACTAGTCGCATTGAATACAATACCGTGATGATTGCCAGAATTTGCTTCCAAAGTGACTGGTAAGTTTGCCGTACCTTGAATATTTATTCTACCATCAACTATTATTTTTTCTTCATCGCCTAGTACAATGTTCGTTCCCGGTTGGACAATGAGTATTTGCCCTACTTGGACATTAAAACCATTTTCAAGAAAAACTGATTCAGACCATACTATTGTAGTTTTACTAGATTGAGTAGCATTGGCTGTAATGGTTCCAATACTAGAAATGATGATTAGTAATACTAGAAAAATGGCCCGCTTCTGAAAATGAAAAGAGGAGGCACTCATGAATTAGCGAGACAATGACACTATGTAATCCCTTACTTAGAGTGATTGTATATGCCTCATCCATGGTAGAAGTCATAAACATATGACAAGGGCGAGTATTAGTGAAGATATGAGTACGGCTTTTGTTTTAATCAGAGCGACACCGGGAAGTGAGCATCTAGTTTATCAAAAACTACTCGAAATTGAAGAAGTTACAGAAACTCATGTTGCCTATGGCGAATATGATTTGGTGGCTAGAATTGATTTCGAAGATGAACGGAAGATGGCTAAAACACTGATTGGTGTCATGAGAGCCATACCAGGAGTTCAGCATACTGAAACCTTAATTGCAGTGGAGGCTCAATAATGGCAGTTGGTTTTGTATTAATAACAACTAATCCAGGAAAAGAAATAGAAGTTCGTGAAGCGGTCAGTGAGTTTGAAACTGTTGTTGGGCAATGGATTGTTTTTGGAATGCATGATTTATTTGTTAAAATTGAGGCTGAAGAAGAATCTGAGTTGACAAGATGCATAATTCAAGATATTAGGAATATACCAGGGATTTCAGAAACTAGAACACTAATAGGTGCTGAAATATAATTAAATTATTTTTGATATTCGCTTCAACAATTCATTTGCTGCATTACTACATTCAGCTTTTCTAAATCTGTCTAAAGATTCCCTCCAATGCGATAGTTTTCTTTCAGGTTCCAATAGCCCTCTCCAAAACCACTTCTGTGCAGATATTCTTCGATATGCTGCTATATCCTCGCGTAAAAATTTCTCAGAAATTTTAGAATGCTTGTCGATTAGCCACTGAGGATAATTTGTCCCTGATGCCTCTAAAGTTGCGTGAATTAAACTTATCTTATCAAGCAAATTATCGCATTTCTCAATTTCATTTCTTGCTGCTTCAATAGATTCTGGCGATGCCGCATTATTTTCTCTTGCAAATAATCTTGATCTTAAATCAAGAATTCGTAATCTTGGATGATTATGACCTAGTTGTGATTCCAATAAACTCCGTGAAGATGCGGCAACAGAAAGATTTTGTAATTCTGATGCAATTGAAAATTTTAAGAGATGCAGAGAAAGAATGGCGGAATTTTTCTGTTCAGAAGGTAAATTAGAGAACTCTAAGGAATTTATTCTTTTGTTTATCTTTGCTGCCAAAGTAGGATCTATTGGCCCAGGTAATCTATCATCATATAGTCTGACAAGAGTAGAAATTTCATATTTGATTCCTTCTACATTGTCAAGTTCCCTCATAGCTTCTAAATCTAATTTTTCAGCAAGTCTTGAGTCGCCCTTAATTCTCGCCAAACGGGCCTGACGGAGTTTTTTTCTTGGTCCATCTGGAAGTAACTTGATATGTGATTTTGCAACATCTGTTTCTCCTCTCTCTAATGCTATATCTGACGCGGTTTCTCTTAATACAGTATCATCACTAATTTCTACCGCTTGTTCGGCAATGATGGCTGCTGCAGCGCTATCTTGATTTATTATATCGGAAAGATTAGAAATTAACCACTCAGAATCAATATCTTTTCCGGAGTTGAGGTGGAAGTGTGCCTCCATCCTTTTCGCCCTATGACCTTGACGTGTGGACCATTTTTTTGCCATTTGAGAATTAAGTTTGTGTGAATTTTCAAGAGATATGTCATTTCTACGGACATTACGTATTAAGTGATGCGTTTCAATATCTTTACTCTTCCATCTTAGAATTGCTGAATTATCTAATTCGTTGGCTCCTGAAGGATAGAATAATTCATCGAAACTTAAAGGAATTGGAGATAAGCATAATTCATCTAAAGTCTCTAATCCTTCACCACTAAGTCTTTTGATTACAGTAGATCGTACGTATTCTTGAACTGCTTCTACTTTTTCTGGGATTTTTTCTTTAGGAGACCAAAGATGCAAAGCCAAAGGATGGCCTCCTAATGACTGAGCTATATTCAGGGCTGAGTCTTCATCTAAATCAGATGGAAGAATTTCCCTAGCATCATTATATGATAATCCATCTAATCTTATATTTTCATAATTTGGTAATTCCTTAAATGGACTAGGTGCTCTAACCATAATTAAAACAGATGATTTGATACTAGAAATTTCAGATAGTAGATTTTCAACGTTAGTAAAATGCCTCTTATTTAACTCCTGAATTTCGTCAATAACCAATAATGTTCGAGAAGAATTTACATTTGTTGCTATGGCTTCTGGAGAAGCCCAACCTGATTGCCCTAACCACATTTCTGCTATTGAAGAAACGTCAGAATCACCATTACAAGAAGCCCAGCGTGAAATCCATCCTTTAGCCATGAGAGAATCTGCAATACCCCGGGCTAGACTAGTCTTACCTATNCCAGGAAGTCCGTTCAGAATTATGTTCTTCCCGACTTTCTAATAATTCAGTTATTTTTTCAAGTTCNACATCCCTTCCATGTAGTGTCGATAAATTAGGAATTGGTCCAAAATTACGATATTTTTTNGGTTTTGGTTTTTCATTATCGGAAAGAGCAGANAGTCCCTCTTCAGTGATGTGAATAACAGTTCTTTTTCGTGATTTGANGCCTGAAACTTTTGCATTTCTAGATATAACAAGATTGGCTTTTTCTAGAGAATTTAATGGAATATGAAGAGCAGATCTTACAACACCTAATGATTCTGCAATACCGGGGAGTGATTGTTCTCGTGGAATATTCCATTTAGCATTCTCATTACCTTGAAATTTGGATAAATGAGAGAGTATCCTTAACTCTGCCCCGGACAACATATGACGTCGGACATGTCTAGGGTTCATGGGCATTAACCTACGGCGCATCATCGAACATGCCGGTTGAGCAGGCCAAATTGAATCTCCCGAGTAAATCAGGAGTGTACCTTTTTCGTAGAAAAGATGGGCGAATAATGTATGTAGGTAAAGCAACTAACTTACAAACAAGAGTTCGTTCATATTTCTCTTCCAATCCTGACAGAAAAATGATTCCAAAGCTTGTCTCAGAATCAGAAGATATTGAATACATAGTGACACAATCTCCTAGTGAAGCGCTTATACTAGAAAGGCAATTAATTCGTAAACATAAACCAAGATATAATTCTAGATTAAAAGATGATAAATCGTATCCTTTTATTTCTCTAACAAAAGAAGATTTTCCGAGAATTAAATACACAAGATTTCCTGCTGATGGCGATTTAAGATGGGGTCCATTTCCAGATGCGGGTGCGGCAAAAAGAGTGATTCAACTTCTTAGAAGCCAATTTGGAATTAGAGATAAAGATTGTAAAGGCCAAGAAGGTTGTTTTTCGAAACATATTGGCCTGTGCAAAGGCCCTTGTGTTGATCCGGAAGGTTACCCTGCAATAGTGAAAGCAGTAACAAGTGTCCTTGATGGGGATGCAAGAGTATTAATCAAATCACTACAAAATGAGATGGATAAAGAGTCAAATTCTCTTCAGTATGAAAGGGCTGCAATAATAAGAGACATGATTGTTACAGTTCAAAAAACAATATCACAACAAATAATACATAGTCGTTTTTATCAAGATTGTGATGCAGTTGGATTTGCATCAAGAGAAGATGCGGGATCTGTAACAATATTGCATGCCAAAAATGGCGTCATTCAGGGCCAAGTAGATTATCCGCTAATCCATAGAGGGGATGTTGTGGAATCGGTTACCTGTGTTTTATCTGAACATTATGCAAATAGGCGTCCTCCGAAAACTCTCCTCATCCCATCGCCTTTAGGAAGTTCGATGGAAAATTGGTTAAGTGGCAAAAGAGAAGACAGTTTTGAGATAAAGATACCAAAAAGGGGAGAATTGGCAAAATTGAGGAGAATGGCGGATCAAAACGCCGAAATACATGTACTAAGACATCAAAAAAGAAGTTCTGGAATTTTAGAACAAAATGCAGCAAATGATTGTGCAAAATTACTAAAATTTGATTCGATGGATTATATTGTATGCTTTGATATGGCACAGATATTGGGAGAAGAAAGAGTTGGCGCTTCAGTGGTCCTACGTAAAGGAAGGCCAAATAAGAAAGAATATCGTACTTACAGAGTTAAAACTGCAGCTCTTGATGATTTAAGAATGATGTCTGAAGTTATTGAAAGATGGTTAAAAAGACAAAATGAGTGGCCAGATTTGTTACTTCTTGATGGAGGTAGAACACATCTAAAAACAATAACCAAGATGTTAGAAAAACATGAATTAAGTAGAACATTTCCTGTTGCCGCATTGGCCAAAAAGGAAGAGACTTTGCATATGTTAGATAGAGATCCGATAATTCTGAAACGTAGTGGAAGATTGTTAGTACACGCTAGAGATGAGGCACATAGATTTGTCAATAAATATCACAGAAAGAGGAGAGGGAAAAAAACACTTCTAGACCCACTGGAAGAGATTGAGGGGCTCGGGGCAAAGAAAATACAATCATTATTACGACATTTCGGAGGAAGAAAGGGGATAGACTATGCAAGTATTGAGGAATTGATGAAAGTCCCTGGAATAGGTAAATCAATGGCGAATAAAATATATCAGCACATTAATGGGTGATTTAATGACTAAAATGACTCCTTATGAAAAATTGGTGATTACAATCAATGATTATTTACTATCAAAAAAATACTCTCCTAAAGATATAAAGAGATTAAAGAAAGAAATTCCTAAACGTTGGGAAAAATTTGCTGATGTAGTACTTCTTCCTAGTCAGTCATTTAGAGATGATGAATGGACGGCAAATGGTAATGAAATATGGGAAATTATTGGCCGTTCATTAGAAGTTGAAAGAATCGGGAGGAATGGAGAAATTGTTGGGAAAAAGAGAGAATCAACTGTAGAAATGTTAATTGGAAAAAGTGATTGGGTTATTCGAAAAGAAAATGGAATAAAATATGGCTATCATTTAACTGAATGCATGTTCTCTTCTGGGAACATAAATGAAAGAAAGAGAATGGGAGAAATAGTCTGTGAGGGAGAAATAGTAGTTGATTTGTTCTGTGGAATAGGATATTATACTCTACCAATATTAGTCAATAATAAAGTAAACCATGTATACTCTTGTGAATGGAATAACAATGCAATAAATGCATTGAAGTTTAATTTAAAAAGTAATAATGTAGAGGAAAAATGTAGTATAATTGAAGGAGATAATAGAGTTACTACTAAAGAATTAGTTGATGTTGCAGATAGAGTATTGTTAGGACTCCTCCCCACAGCTGAAGATTCCTATCATATTGCACTAAATTGTCTGAAAGAAAGTGGAGGAGTCTTGCATCTTCATGGGTTGGCGTCATCTGAAGACCATCAGAAATTAGTTTTGGAAACAAAAATAATACTAGAAGAAATAAGTAATGATTACAAGGTTAATAATGTGAATATAAATAAAATAAAATCATATGCACCTCACTGGGATCATTTGGTTTTAGATATTGAAATTATAAAATCATAATCTTGTCCGGCTATACATTAGGATAATTTGCTATCGTCTAATCGCAAGACCATGGTTGAGGCCATAGAAGCTGAGATAATTGAAGAGGAGTATGATTCTAATTTCAGAAATTACTTCTTCTTAACTGATTTGAGCACAAATAAAAAACTTGGAATTGTATTTACAACAATAGTTGTTGTTGGAATTGTATTTATCTCAACTATTTGGTCTGCAGCGGGACCAGGAGGTTTTAGTAATTCAGAAAATGAATGGTGGGATACTCCTGTACATGAAAGAGAAAATATGGAGTTAAATATGACTGGGTGGAGAAGTCAATTACCTGTTGAAGGGCCTTATTTATGGTCAGGCCCAACAGAACACTTTGTAGAAGTAGACCTACCTCCTTCTGAGCAAGATGTTGGATACCCAGAACCTGCTTTGATGCATATCTCTTTATGGATGCCGGAAGTAACAAATGGGACCAAGGTACCTGTAATTGCTACTGTTCATCCTTACTATGACTTTGGCGGAGAAGGTGTGGCAGGAGAGGATTCTAATCCAAATACCGTTCCTGATGCAGGAGTTGGCCTATGGATTCTAGAAGAATTTGTTCCACATGGATATGCTCTAGCACAGATTTCAACATTTGGAACAGGCAAATCTACTCATTGCCAAGATGTTAAAGGACTCGGAGAGCAAATTGGAATACAGGCAGCAGTTCATTGGCTAGGTGAACAGGAGTGGTCGAATGGTAATGTTGGACTAATGGGCAAGTCATATGCAGGGACTACAAATTGGGAAGCTGCGCAAAACCCATCTGAGCATCTAAAGACGATCGTTCCAATCTCTGGTTCGATTGGAGTACAACAAATGTTCTATCGAAACGGATCTAGTGAAGCTAGAGCGTTACTTTATGATGTTCTATACGAAGGAGCAACGGCAGATGCTACAAGCGATGATATGAGATTTTGTAGCGATGACATAATTGGGCCTCTAAGCCCATTCACTACATGGGTTGGTGCAGGCCTTGGAGGAGATGAATGGAACGACTATTGGGAAGAACGATACCACCTACAAGATGTATTAGACAACTACAAAGGGAGTGTGTACATAGTATGGGGATTACAAGATTGGAATGTTGATCCTTATCATGCATTTCCAACTCATCAGTTGTTGAAAGATGCAGGAATAAATGTACGAACTATTTCTGGACAATGGGGGCATAATTATCCTGATCAACCTACTGTTCATGAAGAATTAGAATCGGGATATGGGGCAGAAGCATTTCCAAGCGTAACAAGAATGGATTGGGCGGTTGAATTGTTTCCATGGTTTGAATATTATTTAAAAAACATAGGGGAAGAGCCTGAATCTTATGTTCAAGTACAAAGAAATGATGGAATGTGGCATATAGAAGAAACTTGGCCAACTAAAGATACTAAAAATATCCAGTATGCAATTGCCGATTGGGAAGGGGGCATGATTGGAACAATTAACTCACAACAATCAATGACAATTACTAGCCTACCTATGACAGATGATGTACACATCTCAGGATTGCCTACACTACACATTGATGCTAGAACAAATATGTGTAATGGAGGGCAATTATTTGTAACAATGTTTGATGGAACATCAGGCTTAAGACTAGGACATGCAACTATGGATGTTAGATATAGAGACGGAGGCTATGATGCACAGCCAACTTTACCTATGACAAACTATAGAATGTTGATGGAATTCAACCCCATGGACGTAATAGTTCCAAAGGGACATACTATTCAGTTGGTAGTTACTGAATCTGGAGAAGATTATCTGCCATCGCCATGCGCCGCATTAGGAATGACTATTTTTGCGGGCTATCAAGTTCTCAATCTACCTACTATAGACAGGCCTGTATATCATGAAAATTGGTTTAATGTTCCAAATTGGTGGGATGAATCCTAATATCTAAGTTAGGTGATGGTTTTAATTCAAAGATGTCTCCTAATTAGATTAATGGTTGATGAGTGGTTAGTGAAATCTGCTCAGAAATATAATAAACAATCTCTTGATGATAAAGACAGTTATCCAGCGATAATTCTGATGCCGATTACTACTTTAGAAAAAATCATCAATTGGACTTTTAGATCACTTCCAGATGAAATATTAATAGGAATAGATCCAAATCCAGAAATGAAAAATCCTAAAAATGTAGAAGAAATATACAGAGGTATAAATTTTCAAAATAATTTATTTGCAGGCCAAGGCTATATTCTTGGAGAGCCACATTTAGTAAATCGAGGTGATTCTTTTTCAGTTCATCACGTTCCTGAAGAATGGAATGATGGATTATTTGTTGAAGAAAGAGGAGTGAGGGGGAGTCGTTTCACAACTTGGTTACACACACACCCGAATGCTCCTGCAATACCTAGTATGGCTGATGCTGATGCTGCTCAATGGACTGAAGGGTGTGATATGATACTTGGAGTAAGATTTTCTCCAGAAGGAATTTTACCATGGTTTGATGATGTTGAAGGAACAAGAAGGAAATTATCACCTAAAGAAATAGATCGAAGAATAGATGATTTGAAACCATATATTGGTACTGCGATTACTGGTCACAGGATACATGATTTAGAATTAATATCATTTCATAAAAGAGGTTTTGGCATCAATATAGTACTTACAGATGATAAGGGGAATTCGATATAAAAAGAAAATAATTTTTGAGAGAAAATGAGAGCCCTTCCCTTAATACGGTGTAAAAAAGACACTAACTTTATAGAGTAAAGCATAGATGGGTACTTGAGAGATATGGAAATATTAGCTATCTTTAATTGCCCTGCTTGTGGATCGCCTTTATTGTACCAAGAGTACGTAACCAGAGAATTACGAAGTACAACTTGTATGACATGTAATATTACTTCGATTACAATTAGTGAGTATTGATTAATTAGAAAATGAAATTAATATCATCATTATTATCATTCTTCCTCATTTAGATATGTGAATAATTCAACTGGATCATATTGCTCAGATATTTTGGAAAATATAAGCCACCCTATATTCAATAATAATGTGGCCATGGTTAAAGAACAAAGAAACCAAATCCCTATATTATTTGCACTATAATACCAACCCAAATAGATTGAAAATGATATGATAAATATAAACCACAACCTTGAAGCAGTACTAGGAGTTTTATTTCCAATTTGATCTCTTCGGGGAGAGTGCAAGGGACTATTGGACATAATTAGGTGTGAATTATAAACTGTTTTTGATTTATCGGTTTGAAATAAATTTGAATCATACAATATTCAATATTTNATTTATTTCTTCAGATGAAATTACTCCAANCCCNCTCATAATAATTTTCTTANTTGAATGGTCTACTAAGAACCAATGAATACTTTCTTCATTAGATATAGATAATTTNTCTCTAAACTCTTTTTTATCAAGATATATCGTTATAGTTCTTTGNCGGATATCAAAATCCCTAATGCCCATTCTCATTATTGTATCCAATCTTACTTGCCTAAACCAAGTAGTTTTCTGGATAACTGGGATTTCAACTATATGGTGATAATGATGCAAGTTTTTTTCTTCTAAAAATGCAATGGATTCATCCACCAGTTGTTGGTGCCATCGTTGAAAGGCGACTATAAAGATACTATTTTTTCCTGAAAAGTCATCTGGAATAGTGACTTTCTCTTTATTGAGGTTTTTTCCATATACCGTGGGGAAAAAATCATCCATGCTATTATCGATTTGTTTTTTTGATTTAATTATTATTATGATATTTACTAAGGACAAAGAAAATTAGAATCTTGAATCTAGATCATTGTTATTCCTATACTAGTCCACCATCCATCATGTGCATAGCAAATATCATCTGGAGTGACCGAAATCATCAGATAACTCCAGTCGCCGTAAACATTAGACTCCCACTCTAAAGTTGTTGAGAAATTGCCATTGACATTAGTATCAATGCAATCATATATCCACTCACTAGTTTCATTGGCGTATTGCACGTACTGTGCTACTTGTATATCCATTCCAGGAGAAATGGCGTATCCTGAAAGATTGTATTCTAAATCATGTTCTGCCATAGAACAAGGTATCTCGCTAGAAATGATAACTCCTCTGTATAGAAAGATGTCTGATGGACAATTTGATGGTTCAATAGTAGTAATTGAAGAGATATTGGAATTATTTGAAACTACCTCCAAACCGGAAAAAGGAATGCCATTAGATACTCCAGCTAACTCTTCGAAAAGTATCATCTTTGAGTTTCCATCTCCAAAACCATTCTTAACAGTGAAATGTAAATGAGGGTCTGTGCTGTAACCGGTATTCCCTACCAGGCCTATCTGATGTCCACGCCCCACCATTTCTCCTACCTCAACTTCTACAGACCATTGTTTCAAATGAAGATAGAGTGCAAAAGTGAAATCACCGTGATCAATTAAGACATAATTGCCATGTGTACAATTTTCCTGAGAAATTCCTTCATCTATACAGTTGGTATTAGAATCCTCTTTTATTTCTCTTATTATTCCGGGTTTGAAACTTACTATCGGTGTCCCTTCATCTAGGCCAAAGTCGACAGAGTAGAGCCATTTCTCCTGATGAGTCCAGCCACCCATGAAAGCCTGATGGATGGTCAGATTAGTGCCCTGCTCAAAGGGCAATCGCCCCCATACAATACTATCGCTAACACATAACCTATCTGATAGTGTAGTTAGAACTCCACAACCAATAATGGATTCATTTAGTTGATTTTCTCTATCATTTAATTTATTCTGTATGTCAATTATTGAGCCGTTTAAGTTTGTAGCGAGTTGTTGTAATTCGTTCACGAATTCTTCTAGAGAAATAATTGTATCATTTAAGTTAGAGGCGAACTCTTGCATTTCCAAAATATTCTGCTGAGCATCATTATTTGCTATTTCCCAACCATCATCCCAACCCTCATTGTAGTAATGTTGTGCTATACCATCATATGATGCATCGTAAGCATCACCATATCCGGTATCATAACCCTCTTGGAATCTAATACTAAGATTATCTTCTAATTCATTTTTTTCATTTTCCAAAGTACTTATTGATAACTCCAATATTTCTTTCTGTGAGTAAAGTGAGTCTATTTCCAAATTTAATTGGGAAATAGTTTGATTTTTAATAGAATTATTAATATGGAGAGAATCCACCATTAATTGCAGAAAAGATAATTCATCATTAAGTTCTCCTATGTTAGTATTTAGGGATTCGATCTGAGACTCTAGTATAGTAATTTCAGATAATAATACTTCATTATTCTGAGATAAATCAGCAATATTTTTTGAAGTGTCTTCAGAGTTTTCCTCAAGACATCCTGCCATCGAAGAAGAAGTAATAATAATTGCAATCAATATTGACTTATATGCCATAGAAAATAAGTAATGAAGTTGCTTTATGATGTTTATGGAGTAGCATGTATTTTTTCCCAAGAAATAATAATACTGAACTTAAATTTCTCTTTTCCACACAGAAAGATATCTAATCACATCTGGATCGTCATTGGGAAGTTGTTTTTTGATGAAATCGACATTTTTTAGATCTGCCCCCACAGAATCAATGAAATCCCGAGAAAGTGGCCATGGTGGTCCTTCATACTCTTCTTCTTTTTCGTTTAAACGACCTATACATATCAACTGACCAGAGGGCGCCAATAAAGGAGCCATATTGGGAGCAGAGAGAATTCGAATTGGTTCTGGTATTGCCTGAAGAATGTGAACTTCAACAACCAAGTCAAATAAACCAATCCAATCCTCTGGAAGTGAGAGGAGATCGGCCACTTGCCAGTCAATATTTTCTGAGGAATAATTCTTCCTTGCCCAATGAACGGCAGAAGATGAGATGTCAAATGCAGTTACAATCCAGCCGTTTTGTGATAAGTATGCTGCATCCTCTCCAAGGCCACAACCAACAACTAAAGCTCGCCCTCTGGACTTAGTTTTCGATACCCATTCTATGAGAAAATGATGTGGTTCGCCATTTGACCAAGGAATCCAATATTCATTACCATTTGCTGTTGAATAAAGTTCTTCGAACCAATCCAAGGAATTTTCTTCAACTCCATCTCGTATCCTTAGAGTGTTCTGCCTGACTTCATCCATGATGAACCAGCACTACATGTTAGATATTATGTATGTGGAAAAAATTTCATTCATTATCAAATAATACTATCACAAAGTATACTAGTATTTTCTAAAAAAACACTTCTTCATAAGTGAATAGGGAGTTATATATCTATGAACAGCAAGAATGTAAGCTCTCTCAAGAAAGTTAAGACTAGTTCTAGGATAAATTGGTGGGAATTATTCTAAATATAAATTAAATCTAAATTAAATTATTTGCACAAGTAGACAGTATCTCATTAGTTGGATCGGAAGAATACAAACTGGAAGTCTGAGTACCATCAGGACATATACAACTTCCGAATATGGTTCCGTCTAGTATTGTATTAGAGAAGTCCGCACCTGTAAAATCATAGTAGGAAATAGTCATATTAGTAAGATCGAGATTAGTCATGTCTGAATATGCAAAAGATGTGTTAGCCTCTGCAACTCCATAGTGTTCTAATAGCATATCAGGCCCTAGAATAACATATTCTCCCGATTCATCTGGGATTGTCATGCATGTATAATCATCTGGTAATGATAAAGGACAAGTTAGCAGATTCCTCGCATGCATCTTATAGAAGTTAATTCCTGACATATCTAAATTAGATAGATTTGCATGGATAATGTTCATTATTGGTCCAATAATATTATTATTGAGGCAATAATATTCATCAGGTAATTCATTAGGGCAAGATACCAAATTTACCGCTCTAGTATAAGATAAGTCAGAACTTGTAATATTAAGATTTGATAAGTTTGCTGTACTTAATTCCAACCTTGATAAATTACCACTAGGATTTAAAACTGTACCGTTAAATGCCATATCTCCAAAGTTGGCCCTATTTACACAAGTCCAATTCTCAGGTAACTTCTCTGGACATATTATGTTAGTTAATCTAGAACCACTAAGGTTCAGATTTGATAAATCTAATCCACTTAGATTATTATCATAACGAGTATTAATATTGGGCCCGATAATAATATTATCAAAACATTCTGAACCATCATCTAATAGAATAGTTGAACAATTATTGTAATTAAACCAGTATATTGTCCTTACATCGATATCAAGTATGTTTAAATTTTCAGCGACAATACGGAAATCGACATATTCAGAATCTAAAGATATTAGACTAACATCTTTAAGAAATATATTATAGAGATAGAAACTAACAAAACTTGAATTGTCCATTGTAACATTTGTCCAAGTACCGGATTGGAAAAAGATATAGCCATTTTTACTTTCAATGTTAGAGAAATTAGAATTATCAATATTTACCGTATAGAAACTTGAAAAAGAGAAATTAGAATTAGAGAAATTAGAATTATCGATAAAGACGCTATCAAAACTGGTAGATATGTATTTTATAGATGAAAAGTTTGAATCATAGATATTTACATTATTGAAATAACAACCTGACAAATTGGTATTAGAGGCATCTATGCCATAGATACTACCATGATTTAGAATACATCCAGGCCCTAGATAAAAGTAATTGTAATCGTTTTCAGATGGTAAATTAATTTCATTCGATGAAATCCCATTCTCTTCAATTATTTTATAAAATTCACCCTCTCTATCTTGGTGAATTAAATTATTTATTCTATCATAATATTCCTGATTTGACTCGAATAAGTGATATATCTGGTCGGCCCAAAAATTCTGGAATAAAACTTTGTAACAATTCCATTCTGAAGGAAGTATGGAGGCGCACCCCTGTATATGATCTAAATTAATATCACTAAAATTTATTTTATCTAATAATGTACCTTCCATATTTGAATAACTAAAATCCACATTAATCAAGGTCGCTCCGGTAAAATCAGTATTTATCAGATTTGTTTCAACAAATATGGAGTCAGTGAAATTCGAATATGATAAATCTAAATTTTTAAAATCGCAACCAGTAAAATCGATACCGCTCAAATCCATACCTGGCCCAACCTCATCACAAATTACTGATTCACTTTCTAATTCAATAAAATCAATATATGTATCAGAAATTTCAGCAGAGTATATTGTTACTGAAATTATTGGCTTATCCATCGCATCAGTTGAAACTTCTGATAACTCTGTTATTGCATCACATCCTTCTATAACTTCCCCAAATACAGTATGTACGCCATCTAGATGGTAAGGTTCTGAATCATTAGGGACTATGAAAAACTGAGAACCGCCACTATTTGGTTGCATGGTTTTAGCCATAGATATAGTACAAGGCTTATGCCTTAGACCATTATTGGCTTCATCTGGTACATTCCAACTTGTTTGTTGAGGGCAATTTTCTTTTGATGTTTCAGCCCCATTGCAAATTCCGTACCAATCAGCTGCATATCCCCCAGAACCATCATTATTCTCAAAATCACCACCTTGAATCATGAAATTATCGATTATTCTATGGAAGTTTGAATCGGTATAATTACCTCCAGAAATATGTTTTCGAAAATTATCCACATGATCAGGTGCTGCATTATGATTTAATTTGATTTTAATTTCATATTTATTTTCTCCATGAGATATTTTAAGAATTGCATTACTATATTCTACAGGAGTATTATTTGAATTATCGACATCATCAATTACATCAGTGCATCCAGATAAGGGAACTAGGATAATAAGAATAGACAAACCAAGAGCACATATTTTCATACTCTTCGGTAAATGAGATGAAATTAAAGCCTATGCATTTAGAAAATATCGTTTAAACAATTTTATCGCTCAGAAATAGACAAATAGTATATCCTTATGGATGCAAAGTAATGGATTTGATGTTGGTTCTTTCATTTCTATTTTTTATGTCTATTTTTGCAGGAGTAGGTCTTGCATCTATGATGGTCAAAGAAGATACAACCGATGATTATCTTGTAGCTGGAAGAGGGATGCATCCAGCATTGGCTGCACTATCTGCTGTGAGTACTTGGAATTCTGGTTTCATGTTTATTGGTTTTATCGGATTTACTTACATGTTAGGGTTTAACATTATTTGGTTGTCCCTATTATCTACTATTGGCCAAGTTGTGGCTTGGGCATGGTTATACAAATTTATTCAAGAAGAAGGTCAGGAAAGAGGAGTTCGTTCACTATCTTCTCTGGTTGCTGATAAGGCCGGTGCACCTGAAGCAAAGTTAGCTGCTGTATTGTCTGTACTTTTCCTCAGTATATACGCAGCAGCTCAACTAACTTCAGGAGGAAAGGCACTGTATGTTATGATGGGTTGGGACGAGGTGATTGGGATTTTGATTGGTTTTGTACTAGTTGTGGCTTACTGCTATGCTGGAGGAATTAGAGCCTCGATTTGGACAGATGCTGCCCAATCATGTGTAATGATTGTAGGATCGACTATTCTCTGCTGGATTGCACTACAGGAAGTAGGAGGATTTGGAGGACTTACTGAGGGTTTAGAAGCGCAAGATCCACTACTCACTAAATTCTTCCCATCGGATTTGAGATTTGGATTCTCTATGTGGGCTTTCGCATTCTTCCTTGGAGGTCTTGGTGTTGCTGGACAGCCTCAGGTTGTTTCTAGAGTCATGACTCTTGGGTCTGATTCTGATCGTAAAAAAGCAATGATTTGGTTTTTTATTTGGCAGACACCATTCTCGATATTGATGGTAATTATTGGCTTGGCAAGCCGAATTCTATTTACTGCTAGTGATTTTGATCCAGAATTAGGCTTACCAGCGATGGCGATGGAAACAATGCCACAAATTGGCGTTGGAATGATTCTTGCATCTATTTTTGCAGCAACTATGTCAACGGCTGATAGTCAAGTTCTCGCCTGTACCGCTGCTATTACGGATGATATTAAGCCGGAATGGAGGCAAGATCATAAGACTACAAAGAAAGTTACCCTAGTAGTAGCAGCATTTGCAACAATGATTTCGATTGGAGGACTCTATATTCCCGGAGGAGATTCGGTATTCAAGCTAGTTATTTTAGCCGTCTATGGCCTTGGAGGGATTTTCGTCCCACTCTTAACAATACGTTGGATGGGGTACAAACCAGATAGCACTCATTCGATAGTAATGATGATTTCAGCATTTATTGGAGTAATTGTATGGACCTTACTTAAATTTGGAGATGCTGATGGTATTTTTCCCTCAGTACCAGGGATGGGAGCAGCTTTCATAGCTCACTTTGTAATGAATGAGATTAGAAGTCCTGAGTTGTCTTCATTCGGAAGATTTGAAATGCCCAGTCGCGAAAAATTTGGTGCTATTGCAGCAGTAATAGCTCTAGGTTTAGTTTTGAGTGAGGCAGTATATTTTATCGCTACACCTGATTCATCAAATTCATCTGATTCTAAGGGAATGTATTATGTTACCATAATCGAAGAAGTTATGGTTTTAGATTCGGGTTCTGAGTA
>PCAI01000029.1 GCA_002731195.1 Methanobacteriota archaeon
ATAGAATTAACTCCAAAGCAAATATGGTCTTTTGCAATTATTATTTCCATATCTCTGTACATATTCCTTACAAGGTTCTTAGATTATGTTTCAAACTTGAATAATATGGATCCTGACAACGCATTTCTTCTTTCTTTTAGCTTGTTTTTAGTATTATTATTTTCTTTCCTACCAAAATTATGGGACAAAATTGGTGAAATACCTCTCAAAGCAACAATTCTGGTATTGCTTATAGCTGGATCTGTTACCATTGGCGGCATCAGTATCTTCTCTGAAGAGTTAGGAAAAGATATCACAGGATCTTCTGAAGAAGTACCTCCCGGATTGGAATCATATGAGTCTCTTAGAGAATATAGCATAGAATTCAAAGGAGGGCAAACCAATATGTTTATTGTCGATGCTTCTAATTATATCAATCCTTCAGAAAGTGCCCCAATAAGAGATTTATCTATATTGGACGCAATTGAAAACGCACAAGTCAATAATTTGGATAATATTAGGAATACATCTACCATTAGTTTAGTTAATATTCTAAAAGCAATACATGTTGATGTTGAATTCGAAGGCCTTGAGTTATATGATCAAAGTCTTTGGGATTTACTTCATGATGAGTGTTGGGATGAATCAAATAATCCCCTTCGTCCAGATTGCTGGGCTTACACAGTTTCTAGTAGAGAAGATATAATCAACATAGTATTCGATACGTTATCTCCAGAGATTAGATCTATGTTAATGAATGCAGATGCGGGCATAGGCGAAACTAAAACTCTAGTATATGTAAATCAACCATATATTAATTTAGGCGCCGCTGCAAGTTTAAGAGATTCTATCGATACTTATTTGACAGGAGATGGATGTATCTCAGCTCTTGAGTGTAATACTTTGGGAGTAGATGGCGTTTCAAATTCTCTCTTAACGGGAGGACTTCCTGTATCCTTGGATATCAATAAAGGAATACATGATGCCCAATCAGACTCAACAGTTGCAACTATGCTTATCCTTCTATTCGTTATGTCACTTTTATTCCGCTCACCTAGATTATCAATCTTTACTATGATTGCGGTCGGTGCAGTAGTTCTATGGCAACCAATACTCATGAAATTAGGTTCTGTAAATGTAAATGTATTTACTGCGATGATAGGTACAATAGTATTCGGCATCGGAGTAGATGATTCTATCCATATTGTTGATAGAATAAAAGATGAAAGAGAAACTCCTTCTGGAATAGTGACATCTATTTCTAGGACCGGGCACACAATTTTTGAAACCACTGCAACGACATGCGCTGGCCTTTCCGCAGGACTTTTTGTAGCAATACCAGGTCTACAAAATTTCTTTATTCTTATGATGCTATTGTTAGTTTTAGCGTTATTGACTAGTTCAATACTATTGCCGACCATGATAGTCTCCTATAATGAATTTAAGTCCAGAATTAGTGGTAATGGGACATGGCTTGACTATGAAAGTAGTGGAACTGTGTCTTTAGAGCCGACTATAGATGCAATAGTTGAGTAAAACATCTATGGATTATTTAGCGAGGGAGTAGGGAATAAGCCCCTTTCTGTTCACCTTTCGGCTGGTCGCATTCAACTATGCATCCTACCCGGTCCTGTTGATGCCATGCGGACCTGCTTGGACTTGCTCCGGCGGAGTTGCTCGTTCCAGCTGGGTTCAGGAAACCTCACCTCTTCAGGATCATCGTACGCCTGGCCCAGTTCGTTTCTGTTGCAGAGCTGACCCTCCCGGGCCTTCGGCTTGCACCGAACCACCTGCATCTTGGAGAGGGGACTTTCCTCAGTGTCGTACACTGTCAGCGACCCTCCTACTCCCTCTGTCTTGTCCGGTTGGGCCTTATCCATGAACTTCTCGGTCGAATGTTTGGGATTTATTGTGATGATTTATAATATTTGCAATAGAAATTATAATTCGCCTATTCTCACTGGGCATTGTATGGCTGTAGTGGAAGATTTGAAGAAAGAGGCCGGTATTGCTGCCTGTAAATATGTAAAAAATGGGATGAAAATAGGCCTTGGTACAGGTTCAACTGTCAAATACACAATAATTGAGTTAGGTAGAAGGATAGCAGAAGAAGATTTGCAGATAATGGGGGTGCCAACTAGTGAAGTAACCAAAGAATTAGCTCAATCATTGAATATCCCTCTATCCGATTTGGCAGAAATCGGCAAATTGGATTTAACCATAGACGGTGCAGATGAATTTGATCCAAATTATAATTTAATTAAAGGTGGAGGTGGTGCGTTGACAAGAGAAAAAATAGTGGCACTGGCTTCTAATGCAATGGTAGTAGTTGCAGACGATAGAAAGCAAGTTTCGACATTGGGGCAGTTTCCTTTGCCTGTTGAGGTGACAGTATCAAATTGGGAATCTGTAAAGGAACAAATATCTCATATCTGCCCTGGTGATGTAAATCTAAGGGAAACAACAGAGGTTCCATTCGTTACGGACAATGGAGGTTACATATTGGATTGTAATTTTGGTCCTATGATATCAAAACCAGATGTTCTTGAAAAAAGAATTAATGCTTTTGAAGGTGTGGTTGAAGTAGGTTTATTTGTTGGAATTTGCGATGTAGTGATTATTTCTTCATCTTCTGGAATTAAAACTTCAACTAAACCAAATGGAAGATTGTCATAACTCTCCTTCCGTCGTGATTAAATTACCTTACCAATTCGGAGGGCTGGGTCTGTAGCTTAGTCAGGTAGAGCGCCCGGCTCTTAACCGGGCGGCCGCGGGTTCGAACCCCGTCAGACCCGCCATATTTTGTAACAATTAATCGAGGTTTCATAACTGTGATGCGCGTGAGATAGATAACAAGGTGTGAAGCACATGGCGAAAGATTGTTGGATTGGAGATGTCCATAAAGGTAATTTTGATGGCCAAGAAATTGAATTAAAGGGTTGGATCCATAGGACCAGGGGCTCTAATAAAATTCGCTTCCTAGTTCTTCGTGACTCTACGGGAGTTATCCAATGTGTAATAAAAAGAGACTCTGTCGGTAATCATTCATTCGACTTGATTAAATCAGCATTGATTGAGTCTAGTATTGTTTTGAAGGGATTAGTTGAGGTTACAGACCGCGAACATGGATACGAAATACAAGTAAGCAGTGTAGACATAATTGGAAGTGTCAATCCTGACAGGCCATTTCCTATAACTGAGTCAGCGATGTTAGAGGCTGAAGGAGGAGAATCAGAATTCTTACTTGATAACCGTCATTTGTATCTTAGAACTAGTAGAATGACGACAATGCTTAAAATTCGCTCAACTATATTCGGCACAATTCATTCTTATTTCCGCGATCAAGATTTTATTGAGTATCAGGCACCTAACTTCGTTGCTGGAGCCGTAGAAGGAGGAAGTACATTATTTGAAGTACCTTATTTCGGTAAAAAAGCTTATTTGACTCAATCATGGCAACTTTATGCCGAAGCCGCAATGCCTGCATTGGAGAGATTATACACCATTGCTCCTTCATTCAGGGCAGAAAAAAGCCGTACTAGAAGACATCTAACAGAGTTCTGGCATGCCGAAATGGAAGTAGCTTGGGCATCCAATGATGAAATAATGAAATATGGAGAAGGGGTTGTTCGTGCCGCGGCCAAAAATCTTCTAGAAGAAAGGGAAACTGAGTTAAATGATATTGGTAGAGATTTAGACTTAATTGCAAGATATGCTGATAGTAAATATCCAATAATAAGATATGATGAAGCTGTAGAAACTCTTCAAAGTAAAGGCATAGATATTGATTGGGGACAAGATCTTGATTATTCTAAAGAGAAAATACTCACTGCTGACTTCGAAGTCCCTCATTTCTTGACTCATTATCCTAGAGTCGCCAAACCATTCTATCACAGACCTGACCCGGATGATCCAAAATATGTTTTATGTCACGATTTACTTGCTCCAGAAGGTTATGGAGAAATAATAGGGGGCGGAGAAAGGACATGGTCTGAGGATGAAATACTGGAAAGAATAGATGAAGAAGGCACACCTCGTGAGCCTTATGAATTTTATATCGATACACGTAGGTACGGTGGAGTACCACACGGAGGTTTCGGATTAGGTGTGGATAGAGTATGCGCTTGGCTAGCTGGTGCAGACCACATCCGAGAAGTTATCCCCTTCCCTCGGGATTCTAGACGAGTAACGCCGTAGAAAAAACATTAGTATATATTTCATAACGTTACCCTAGGCATATGGAGAACAATGATATCTCTTCGTTGGCACCTATAATTGGCCTTAGTACTATAACTGCTAGTTTATGCTGTTTACCATCAGTTATTTGGGTATTATTTGCTGGTTCATCTGCAATAGTAGCAGCTAACACATTATCCGAAACTCTGTATTATTCTCCATTTAGATATTTTTTGTATTTGATATCATTTATTATGATTTCATTGGCATTAATTACCTATTTTAGAAAAAGAGGAATCTGTACATTGGATGATGCAAAGAAAAATCAGAGGCGCATTATTAATACTAGTTTAGCGGTTTTCACAATAACTATTATTTCTTTTTTGATATGGAATTATGTTATTCTAGAAATCATAGGTATAGCTATAGGACTCCCTTGGGAAGAATCGGCATTCTGGAATTGAATTTATCGAATATCTCATAGGAGAGTGCGTGATGGCAAGTACATGGGAGATGACTGGCGAGAACTTGACATTGCAAATCCAACACAAGAGCATTCAATGCTAAGGGAAATGGTACGTGATTTTGTAAGAGAAGAAGTTGAGCCACAAGCCTTAGAACATGACAAACATGAAAAATTTAATATTGAATTATTTCGTAAACTAGGAGAATACGGACTTCTTGGAATTTCTGTTCCAGAGAAATACGGAGGAGCAGGGATGGATGCTACTGCTGTTGCTATCGTGAATGAGGAATTATCATACTCCGACCCTGCCTTTTGCTTGGCATATCTTGCACATGCACAACTTATGGTTAATAATCTCGCACAAAACGGCTCTGAAGAGCAGAAATTTCGTATTCTTCCCAAAGTATGTAGCGGAGAATGGATAGGTTGTATGGCCATGAGTGAACCAGGTTATGGAACTGATGTACTTGGTATGCAAACTAGTGCTGTTCAAAAGGAAGATGGTAATTGGTTGATTAACGGTAACAAAATGTGGATAACGAATGGAGCTATTGATGATCAAGGTACTCCTGCAGATATCGTCTGGCTTTATGCAAGAACTGGAGAAGACGACAAAGGCCGCGCACAAATTACTACTTTTCTAATTGAGAAGGGAATGGATGGCTATGCCGTAGGCCAGAAAATATATGATAAAAGCGGTATGAGGGCCAGCAATACAGCTGAATTAGTTTTTGATAATTGTCTAGTTCCTCCTGAAAATGTAGTTGGTAACCCTGGCGGATCAATGACCCATATGATGAGGAATTTAGAAATTGAGAGGATTGGGCTTGCTGCAATGGCGTTAGGAATCGCTCGTCGTAGCCTATCTGCAATGAATAAGTATGCCAGTGAAAGAGAAGCCTTTGGCCATCAAATCAGAGATTTTGGACAAATACAAAGGCATATTGGAGAATCTTGGGCCGAGTATCGGGCCATTAGGGCATATGTATATGACACCGCTGCTAGTACAAATCTAGGATTAGCAGGAAATAGATTAGATTCTGATGGAGTTAAATTGTTTGCTACTACTGCTGCTAAAAATATATCTGACAGAGCGATACAGGTAATGGGTGGTTATGGTTATGTTGGAGAGTATGTTGTAGAGAGACTTTGGAGGGATTCAAAGCTACTCGAAATCGGAGGAGGAACTTTGGAAAGCCATCAGAAGAATATAACACGTGATTTAGTCAAGAATCACGATGCAATAGAACGCTAATTTTTGGTAGTCCCGCCCGGATTCGAACCAGGGTCCCCAGGACCAAAACCTGAGATGATGGACCACTACACTACGGGACTTCGCGACCATCCGTAGCACTACTTCAATTTGTATTTGACGGGACATAGTTGCGGTACCATCAAGGCGTATGTAATTATCGCAGTAGATGTGAAGGTTCTGAATTCCCTGTTCATGGCGATATTATTGCTATGTTGTCCACTTTCATCCATTGCTTCTGTAATGTCAGAGAGGGATGACGATTTTTATCAAAATCATGATGATGGTGATGTTATACAAAATATAATTCCAGAAACGAATCCTTGGATTGACTCCGGCATTCTTGACCGTATTAATTCAGGCGCTACAGAAGTTCGTATAACTGCAATAACATGGTCTATTAAAAATCTGAATGATTGGCAACAGAGAAATAACATTTTTGAAAAACAAGCACCGGCTTCTGAAGGCGAAGAGTTAGTATTCAATGAACCCAAGGATGGCGAAATAAATCATAGGACCTTTTGGATAAATTCCAGTTTATTTCACAAATTATTTTCTATTGAAGGAGTGATAGCGTTGATGGATGCAGAACGTAGCCCTGAACCATATGACATTCAACCATTTGAGAAGCCTATTGAATTCAGTCCAGAATCAGTTAGATCGGGCTCAATTCATGGCGCTAATGATGCTTGGGAAAGAGGATATACCGGCGAAGGAATGGTTGTAGCAGTAGCCGATACAGGTGTTGACTTTGGCCATCCTGATCTCAATGGGACACAGGCTAGGGTTGAATATGAAGATTCTAATTATACGGGCTGGCCCTTGATGTTTGATCACAATAGTATGTATTATTGGTTGGTTGATGGCAATTCATACCCACAAACAAATACATGGTATGCTAATACTTCTTTTGTTGACTTTGATAATGATAGCGATGGATTATTGGACGAGACAGGATACAATATCACTGGAATAAATGCTTCATTATCTGGAATTTATCATCTTGGTGAACATCCAGATCCAACATTAAGGAACAAAGTTGGAGGAGATGTCCCTATTTTGGTTGTTGATGATATAACATTAGGAATTTATGAAACAGTTTATCCAGATATTGATTTAGATAATTGGTTTGGAAATGAGACTCCTATGAGGCCTGGTGAAGAAACATCAGGTAGAGATGTTGATGGAGACGGATTATGGGATATTTCTGCCGGTTTAGTTTATTGGGTTGCAGATGGCCAAAATGGAGCCCCTTATGCCGAAACTTATGCAGCAAGACATGGCTATTCTAACAGGATTCCTGGCTCGGGAAATCTCACACTTTTTATGCTTGAATCTGGAAATCATGGTACCTTATGTGCAAGTGCTGTGGCTGCACAAGGCATAATTTCAGATGGGGCAATCAAAGGAATGGCGCCTAATGCTACAATTTCATCCATTGGTAATCATTATTCAGGAGGGCATGCATTAGATGGTTGGAGATTTATAGCTGAAGGATATGATGGCGATCCAGAAACTCCGGATCAGCCAAACATAGGCTCTTTCTCATTTGGTTATTCTTCTGTTGATGATTCGGGCTCAGATGGATATTCTTTGTATTTAGATTGGCTTACTAGAATTTATAACCAGAATATTTCATATGCAGTTGCTATAGGCAATGGAGGTCATGGTTTTGGTACTACTAAGGTACCTGGTGCTGCACATGGAATTTTTTCAGTCGGCGCATTTAGTAGTAGATCTAGTGATTCCTATGGTCAAAATGCTCCATGGTCGAACAGAGGTCCAAATGTTGTAGGGCGCATGGACCCCGATATCGTTTCTGTGGGTTGGTCAGCAACCGGAGATATGCCATTAAATTCTTATGATTCGGCAAATTCTGCTTGGACTACATGGGGAGGAACTAGTTTAGCTACTCCTATAGCAGCTGGATTACTTGCTTTGGTAAGTGAGGCATGGATCGAGAATAATCAGAATTATCCAAAATCCCAGGAATTAAGAGATTTTGTACTTTCAACTTCGGACGATAGAGGGTATGAGCCCTTTATTCAAGGAGGAGGGTGGTTCAATGCTTCAAGGGCAGTTGCTACTCTAGATGGTCAAAATGGGTCTTGGTGGGCTAGTCCAGCACAATGGAATAGTGGCACATTCCAAGGGCAACATAGAGATGCCAATATAAATTTATTAAAACGGGGCGAATCTCAAAACGTAGACATCAATTTTACCAATTCAGGTCAATCAGAGATATTATTGAAATACACTCCAACAAAATTTGCCCCTTTGGAACACAATGTGATGGTGTGGGAAAGTGTAGGTAATGGTAGTGAAGAAGGCGCTAATAATACATGGAATGGGCACCAGCCTAGTGAACCTGATTTACTAATCCCCTTACATCTAACCAATAACTCTTCGATTCAACTACATGAAAATACTACCCAACTCCGTGCTCGCGCTACTATCGATTACGCGGCTTTCGACCCATATAAAGAAAGAACAACCCACGAACGAGTATTTTTACAGATTTATCGATGGACAGACTATGATTCTGATGGCATATTTCACAACGATACAGACAATGATGGAATGGTTGATTCTGGAGAATGGACCGAACCTAGTGAAATGGAGGAAGTAACTTATTGGTGGTCAAATGGCCCTCAAGCAGAGGTCAGAGTCGGTTTACCCTTCGAAGATGCAAGGGACGGATTAATGCTGGGCGTTTGGAGGCATGTCGATGAATTTTCAGATGAAGATACGGTTAGGATAGAGATTGATTGGACTACATTCGGTAAGGTCGAAGATCAATGGATAGATGTACAAGCCGAATCTTTAATCCCCGGTGGTAAGAATGAAACTATTAGTATGAACATATCAGTCCCTGAAAGTACTAATCCTGGATTATACCAACATAGTTTATTTATAGAAACATTAACTAAAGATTCTACTGGAAATTTTACTATATCTGAATATAACTGGAGTTTACCAATAGTCACAAATGTCCCATGGGAAGGGCCATTCTCACTTATGCCAAATGAACTCGATGGCAATGTTTCAAACCAAACATTGTATACTGAATCATGGATTAGTGGTGCTACAAGATGGAATTGGCGCGCCGAAAGTGGTGATTGGAGATTTCTGACAATTGACTGGCCTTCTGAATTAGATACCGGAGGTATGGCTATTCTAGATGTTAATTGGGAAGACAATCCCTACACAGATATAGATGTTCTATGGCTTTCTGAAACACAGCACGGCTATCATCAAGAATCAACAGATGCTTATGGAGATTCTACATTCTACATAGAATCCCGATCTACAAATAACCATGCAGGAAGTGGACAACACAATTGGGGTACTTTTACTGGTACTTCTCAGGAAGTATTCGCTGTTCCTGTTAATGAGGGAGTGCACCAAATGGTCCTTCATACAGCATTACACGGCGTTGAAACCAATGACAATCCTCTGAATATATCAGTAGGTTATGTTGTTTCTGAAAATTCTGGTCTTGAAAGAACAGTTACCGATTGGTCTGAAGGTAGTGGTAATGATTCTCTTTACTTATTATCAACAATACCGCTTCCAGTTGATTCAGTAGGAGCTTATGGGTGGAATAAAGAGATAAATTTCGATAATGAAACTGCTTTTCACGATGGTTCAGATAAAATGGACGCCTCTTGGTGGTACAATTTTTCGGTAAGTAATGCCGAAGAGATTTCTATTAATATGGATGCTTATGGCGATTCAGATTTAGATTTGTATCTATTTCGCGATTCCAATGATGATGGTAACTTTAGCTCGAATGAAGAAGTTGCAAGATCTTGGAGTAGTTCTTCTTCCGAATCTATTGTTGTTGTCGATCCAGAAGAAGGAAATTACTCTATTGCAGTATTGGGTTGGTCAGTACCAGGTGATTCAGTACAATTTTGGCTTAAAGGAGAAATCATTGGAGGAAATCAATTACGAATATCAAATAATACAATCTTATCTCCAGATTCAATATCTCAATTATGGCCAAATGGAGCTATTGAATTGGGAGGAGACATCCCCCATAGTGTTTTACAGGTAGACATAGACTTTGATTTACCAAATGGAAAAGGGAACTGGACAGGTTTCGTAGATGTTATTTTAGAGGGAGGAATAAATTTCAGATTACCATATTCTTATGAATTAATAGACTCTTCTCCCATTGTTTCCTTTTTGACTCCTACAAATATGACTTATACAAATGAATTAATTGACATACAACTGCATGCAGTTGATGTTGGAGACGGTTTTTATTTACAAAATTTAGAATGCTATAATCTCAGTAATAATTCCAGCTTATTATCTGCCAACTCGGCCTATGGCATAAGCCATAATGGCAGCTTTTTTAATATCACAGAGTCTTGGAATAGTCAGAATTATTCCAATCTCTCCGATATACAATTTAGAGAGGTTTGGGTTAACTCTTCAATACCGGAGTTAGAGCAATGGCACGATTATGAGGCAATATTACATGATACTTATGGAAATTCGGATCATGCATTCTTATCGGTTCTATATGATGTCACGGCCCCTGAATTATTCATTACTGGTATTCCTTCGATAACTAATCAGCAAAATCTAGTAATAGACATATTTACCGAGCCCGACTCAATTCTGAAAATAGATGGAGTAGATGTATCTGTTGACAATAATGGGCATGCTCAATATATGATTGACCTTACTAATTCTCAGTCTAGTCACTATTTCAATGAGGACGAATATGCTCCATTTTACTATCTGGCGGAACAAAATATTTTATCTATCAATTCATCAGATTTTTCTGGTAACTCTGAAGAACGTTCATTCCAAGTAATTTATGATGCCAATTCCCCCAATTTTAATTTAACAAAGATTACAGATCAAGGCGGATTTGACTACAATATGTCAATTCTAAAAGGGCCTACTAACATTACAAATGCGCAAATTTGGATCGATATCCCTTCTGATTCCAAGGAATGGTGTTTAAGGTTGATTGGAATTTCTTCAAATGATAATTTTGAAGAATGCGATGAGAAAAATCTTTTTCCTCAGATATTCAATGAATCTACTGGATACCCAATTAATGGAGTTTCTGAGTATGAAAATTATTTCAGTACAATTCTACAAATAAATCTAGATAATCTCACGAATGGTGATTACGAGATGATAATTGAAGTAATTGATTGGGCGAATAATTCTAAAACAGAAAGTTGGGAAATATCCTTTGATACTATTACTCCAATTGTTAACTGGTATTCTAATCCTTCAGAAGATAATACGCTGAATAGTCATTTACAAAATTTGACGTGGACAGTTTCTGAGGATGTTAGAGTAAATTTCACCATAGATGGAAATTTAATATTCTCCGAAAATGAATCTAATGGTGGTTATTTCAATTATGAGTTAGTTAATACTGGGGCACATTTATTGTGTTTTGAAGCAATAGATAATACGCTATGGCATGAAAACTATAATTCTTATAGGGAGTGTACATTAATGTTACTGGCCTCCTCAATTTATGATACTCAAGTGTCTGCATTTACCAATGAAGGATTAGTTTCTTCCGATTCCCTTCAAGTCATTCTACAAAGGGAATCATCCCAAGAAATAAGGTGGTATAGCATTGACTCCGGGGAAGTTAATATTATTCCACCGGGTGATGAGGTAGTAGTTTTAAATATAGATTTAGAAGAAGGATATAATGAATTCATGATTGAAATATTTTCTCTCGATGAAATTGATAATTATTCTATATCATTAATCAGAGATTCTACTGCTCCTAGTTTTTCATTCTCTGAATACAATTTCCGCAACTCGCCATTGAACACTTTGAAAACATTGGAGGGAATTTGCGAAGCCGACTTGTCTGTTTCGATAAGTAGTGATTTGGAGAATCATGACTTTATTTGTCCCAAAGAGGGCAATTTCACGATTGAAATATCTATTCCTCCTCAATCTGGAATTTATGAAATTGTTGGATACACTGTTGATGAAGCAGAAAATAGAGCTGATTATTCAATCAATGTCGAAAAACAGGATTGGGGAGAGTGGGCTCTGGAAGATGTCAAAAATCAAGGGCCAATTCTTTTTTGGGGAATTTCTGTATTATCATTTTTATTCATAGTCATAGGTATTAATTTCATTTTTACTCGTAGAAAAAACGCCTCTTATTAGAAATATAATGCGAAGACTAATTTCTTCATCTCTCTTCGCAATGTCATGGCAATACAACATATCGGCGTAATAGGTGCTGGGCAAATGGGTAATGGAATAGCACAGGTTGCTGCATGTGCTGGCTTTCAAGTTACTCTAGTCGATATTAAACAGGCCTTTCTCGACAAAGCGAAGGAAAATATCCAAACATCTCTTGAAAAATTAGTCAGTAAAGAAAGATTAAGTCAGACAGAATCTCAAAATGCATTATCTAGGATAAATTTCCATACTTCTATGCAAGAGGTTTCCGAAGCCGATCTTGTAATTGAAGCAGTCCCAGAAATATTAGATCTTAAAAATTCAATATTCTCGAAACTTGATGGCATTTGCAAAGATAGTACAATACTTGCATCAAATACTTCGAGTATAAGTATTGATAAAATTGCGAATTCTACTAAAAGACCTGAATCAGTTATAGGCATGCATTTCATGAATCCTGTGCCTTTGATGAAGTTGGTTGAAATTATCAATGGAACTAATACTTCTACACAGGTAAATGATATAGTTGTTGATGCTGCTACAAAAATGGGTAAAATTGCACTTTCTTGTAATGATTCACCCGGTTTCGTTAGCAATAGGATACTTTGCCCTATGTTGAATGAGGCAATATTGACTTTGGAAGAAGGAGTTGCAGAACCAGAAGCTATAGATGGAATAATGAAATTAGGAATGAATCATCCAATTGGGCCACTCGCATTAGCAGATTTGATAGGATTAGATACATTATTACATATTTTGGAAGTCTTACATGACGGATTTGGTGAAGATAAATATAGGCCTGCTAGTTTATTAATCCAAATGGTCGAAGATGGCCATTTGGGACGTAAAACCGGCAAAGGATTCTACGACTATTAAATTTATACAGTATTATCGAATAATTTACTATGGCTGTTTAATTACGGCCAAAGTTGAAATCAAAATCCCTAGTAGGGGCGTCAATGGCAAGCAAGGCAAAAGTCGGAATATTGTCTATGTTATTCTTATTTTCTTTATTTACTGGTGTAGTACAAGCTAATGATGCTGGCAGTGGAGGAGATGCCGGTGGGTCTTTCTCATCTGCTACCAATCTTGGCGCATACAGTTCAACATATTATGGGAATTTAAGCTCCACTAATGATACCGTTGATTACTACTCAATAAATATGTCAAATGATACAGGCATATATGTTGAGGTAAATTTCGATACTACAAACAATGATTATGATCTCTATTTATATTCTTCAAGTCAAACCACTATTGATTCAAGCTATTCATGGAGTAGTAATGAATCTGTATCCTCAAACGGAACTAATGTTGGCGGGACTACTATTTACTTGAAAGTTGAAGCCTTCTCGGGCTCGGGCAATTATACGATGATAATTTCCATATTCTCAGTATATACAGTTTCACAGAATGATGCCAATACAGGAGGAGATGCTTCTGATTCTCAATCCACTCCTACTAATTTAAGTCCATTTAACGCAACATATTACGGATATGTGGATAATAATATGGATGAATATGACTGGTATAGTTTTAATATTCCTAATAATTATTCAATTTCTGCTAGCTTAAGTTGGAATAATACTTCTACTCAAATAGATCTTGATTTACATCTTTTTGATTCTAATAGTACTTATCTTGATTACTCTTATGATTTTAATCCTGAAAATGTTTCTAGCGGCAGTGCTTCAATAGGAGGGACTACAGTTACTCTACTAGTTAGGGCCTGGAGTGGGGCTGATAACTATACTTTGATGGTATATTTTGATAATATATCTGATTCTGAAGTTTTTAATCAAAATGATGCCAACTCGGGAGGGGATGTCAGTGGTGATTTTTCATCTGCATATAATTTAACAGCAAATAATACATATTATGGATGGATCTCAGATTCTGGCGACGTCAATGATATTTATTCAGTTTATGTGCCTCCTCTATTCGCAATCGAGGCTACGATGTTTTGGAACAATTCCGCCGATGATTATGATCTAGGATTATTTGATGAAAATGAGAATCTAATAGATTCCAGTTTTTATAGTAGTCCGGAATTTGTCGAAAGTGGAGGTACAAATGTTAGTGATTCAGTGGTATATGTGGTAATTCAAGCAGGAACAGGAGAGGGAAATTATTCTGTTAATATTACCTTAGTCAATCAAACATCCTTGCCAGTATTCAATCAAAATGATGCCTTTAGTGGAGGAGATGCAGGAGGGGCCTTTTCAAATGCAACTTCGGTAAACGCTAGTTCAGGAGTTTCCTATTGGCCTGGATATATTGATGATTCCACTGATGAATATGATTTTTATTCTGTTTTTATCCCTGCCGATCATGGTATAACGGCTAGTTTAACATACTCTCAAGGATTTTTTGGCCTGTATCTTTATGATTCATCCAATAGTCAAATCAATTCCTCTTCTCCAAATCAACAACCTGCAGATGTATCTACAAATAATACCGGTTCTTATGTCGGGGACTCGAATATTTTTATTGAAATATGGGGTTATTATGGTACCGGAGAATATAATCTTACAATATCCATATTCACTTTAGATTTGGATGGTGATGGATATTATGATGAAGTTGAAAATGATTGTGGGTCAGATTTTACNGATTCTTCTAGTATCCCACTNGATACAGATGCAGATGGAATATGTGATTTATTGGATGATGANGATGATGNNGATGGTGTGAATGANGATGATGATGNTTTCCCNACNGATCCAAATGAAAATGCCGATACAGATGGCGATGGNACNGGNGACAACTCCGATGATGATGATGATGGNGATGGTTGGTCTGATACTGATGAATTTGATTGNAATACAGATTCAAATGATTATTCTAGTATTCCACTAGATACTGATCAAGANGGAATATGCGATNTTGGAGATGATGATGATGATGGAGATGGNGTGGATGATAATATGGACGCTTTNCGACTNGATCCTGAAGAGTGGCTAGATACAGACTATGATGGAATNGGGAACAATGCAGATACTGATGATGATGATGATGGTTATGGCGATGAGTTAGAGGTTACTTGTCTATCAGATCCACTTTTATTCAGTTCAACTCCACTAGATACTGATGGTGATGGAACTTGTGATGAATTAGATGATGATATAGATGGAGATGGAGCTCCTAATGATGTAGATTCCTCTCCTCTAGACTCCACGGAGCAATTAGATACGGATGGAGATGGAATAGGAGACAATGCCGATTCCGATGATGATGGCGATAGCATCCCTGATGATTTCGATGAGTTTCCCTTAGATGCAACGGAATGGGAAGATTCCGATTCTGATGGCGTAGGTGACAATGCTGATTCGGATGACGACAATGATGATTGGTTGGACGATATAGAAATATTTTGTGACTCTAATCCGTTTGAATTTACTTCGAAGCCTTTAGATTTTGATGGAGATGGAATATGTGATAGGATGGATTTAGATGATGATGATGATGGAGTCTCAGATGAATCCGATATTTTCCCGTTCGATCCAATGGAATGGGCCGATTTAGATTTAGATGGTATTGGTAATGTCGGGGATACTGATGATGATGGAGATTCATGGAGCGATGTCGATGAACCAATTTGTGGTTCTGATCCCTTGGATGTTAATTCAATCCCTCCAGACTACGACTCAGACAATATATGCGATTCGATGGATTTAGATGATGATGATGATTCTGTCCCAGATTTAGACGATGAATTCCCTTTTGATCCTACTGAATCATCTGATATTGATGCTGATGGAATTGGAGATAACTTAGATACTGACGCAGATGGAGATATTTGGCCGGACTCTGCAGAATTAATCTGTACTTCCGACCCGTTGGACGCCTCTTCAACACCAATTGATACTGATTCCGATATGATTTGTGACCTCATCGACCCAGATGATGATTCGGATGGCATTATTGATGTAGATGATTTATTTCCTAAAGATGGAACAGAATGGGAAGATCTGAATGGAGATGGGCTAGGAGATAATAAATACCCACTTACATTACTCGATAAGATCAAATTAAATTCTGATATTATTTTGCCCATTGTAATCGTCATTATTTCTATTATTAGCATAGTTTCTGTTCTCCTATCGAGAAAAACAAACATTTCAGGGAAAGAAATACAAGAAGAAGTAGATAAATATGAAGATTTTAATATCGATTTTGAATCAGAGCATAATGATGATGTATTGGGAAATACAGGGGAAAAAGAAGGTGAACTATCAAATGAACAAGAAGATCAAGGAGGAGAGGTAGTAACTTTGGAAAAATTTGATGAATACCCTGGATGGTTATGGGACCCTTCAAAGGAAGAATGGGTTCCCGAAAATTGAATCTTCTTAATACAGGAAGATATTTTTATCAATCAATGAGTATTTTATTTACTCAAAATATAGCCATTTAATCAGTGGTGCAGTTTTTACACTTCATGTATTTTTTTTATCTAATTTTCAGTAAAAAATGTTTGAATCTAATTTCCATATTATTAATATATTTATTATATATATTTCCGTTTTACGGATATTATTTCCGTTTTATTGAGCATAAGGTATTTTTTTCGTACTATAGCGGAATCTCACTAAAAATGAGCATCTATGAGTAACTTTATATCAAATACAAGGTCTCATGTAAGACAGTGACGCCCATGAACAAACAAACCACCCGTTCGTTAAGCCTAGCCCTGCTAATGATTGCCGCTGCTTTTCTGCCTCTGCTGAGTGCTCAAATTGACCCAGCAGAACTTCAAGAAGATCGCGATGCTGCATTTGCTCCTCCAAGCCCTTGTCTTGGAGCTGATGCATGTAGAGGATATGACTCTGGAGTAAGCCCTTCAGACCAAATAAATCTGACTGAAGATTTTGACTGGTTGGATGGTGTTGAAACTAACTCATATCCAGGGCAGATAAATGCTACAGGTTATGCGTATAATACTGAAGACGGTAGAGATGTGTATCAACTTGATATGCAACCCGGTTATGGTGTTACTTTCGAGATTTCCTGGAATGGATCTACAACCTTTGCATTCATGGGTGCAATAGGTGAGGTCGATCAGATGACTTATTGGTCATCTGGATGGATGTATGGTTATAATGCACAATCAGGAACTTCTTCCATTTCATTCTCTACATCAGCTGATCCGGGTTGTGACATGGTCTATTCTTATGGTTCATGTGGCGAAAATATTGATTTGTTAGGGGGCTTAATCGCTTTACAAGTAGCATGTTACTATTGCTCTTCAACTCTATCTAATATACCGGATTACACTATGAATATTTCAGTTTTCCCTGCCGATGGTGGTGCTGCAGGCGATACTGAGACACCTATGATGAATCCATTATTGTCAATGCCTGATGAGCCTTTCTCCTGGAGTTATCAAACCGATACTTTCACTTTAGATGGTTCACAAGAAGCATTAGTTGAAATCACATCTTGTGATTATTGGTGCCCTTCAGAATCTACTGTGGATATTACTTTGCCCGATGGAACAGTAGACAGTTTTGGCTACTGGGCTAATGGATATACCGGTATAATTGCTAATTATAGCGATGCTGGAGAGTATACAGTAGAAAAAATGGATAGCTATGGAGATGGTGGTTTCGGCGTAGATGTCGGTATCTCAATAGGTAATTTCTCTGGTTTCTTGACTGGCGATATGTTCAATCTTTATGATGCAGCATCAGGTCATGTAAATCAAACTGATGATATGGACGTATATGCTGTATCAGTGCCAGAAAACTTCTATTCCAACATTACAGTAAGTTGGGATGCAGATGCAGATCTGGATGTCTGGCTATATTCTGATGCTGAATTAACTTCGTTGTTTGATTATTCTGCATCATATGATAATCCAGAGTTCATTGAGAATGGGCAAACTCAAGGTGGACAAATGTTCTTCGTTGCGGTCCAGTATTACTCAGCATCTACTGCTACACATGCAGGATATACGGTAGAATTAGGTCTAGAGCCTGGATCTCCACCTCCATGCTGGTTTCAAGATGACGCATGGTCTGGCATTGATGCTGGAGATGAGGCATCAGATGCACTAAATATAGATGACATTGGCGTAAATGAATTCACTGGTATGCTATGTCAAGGATACGACGATAATGACTATTTCGAAATAACTGTACCAGCTTATCACGGTCTTTGGGCTTCATTAGATTGGGGCTATGAAAATGAATCAATTGATGGCCAGTTATATTTCTACCAATATATGGATCTTGGATATTCAGCATTTGTATCTTCAAGTACTGGTCTATGGGATATGCAAGCAGTTGCAACAAACGAATCATATTCTTGGACTAACAATTTAGCCTCCGATTCTACAATATGGTTGGGTGTAATGGTATCAAGCTTACCTGAAGATTATGAGATGAACTATACAATTTCATACTCTATATACAATGCTACAGAAGAACCAGTAGAGAGTGTCTATCAGAATGATGGTTTACTCGATGATTTCATGGATGCCGGCGATGACTATGCAACAGCAATGGAATTAATGCCTATGAATCAAACATTCGAAGGATATGGGCATGATAGTTTTGACACTTACGACTATTACAAGATGTATGTGCCTACTAATTATGCAATGGAGATTACTGTTGATTTCCCAGAACAGAATGATATAGATATATCATTACTTTATCTAAACCCGACATGGGGTTACTATTACACAATTTCTTCTTCATACAACTATAATCCTGAAGTAGTATCTTCAAATTATGATTACAATGATATGGAGGTTTGGCTACGTGTTATGACAGACAGAGGTAGTGGTAATTATGAAGTAAATATCAATATGTGGACACCAGGACTAGATCCTGGCTCCTCACAAGATGATTGTGGAACTGGTACGGACATGGATAGTGCATATTTCGCTGGTGGAACAAACGGTAATATGGGATCATGGGCTAATGAGAGTACAACTGCTGGCCTTAACCCAGAAGATCCTACAAACCATACAGGCGGAATTTGTGAATTCTGGTTAGATTCTGGATGGGATCAGTACGATGTTACTCACATACCTGTGCCTGTTGGAAGTTATGCAATGATCAATACCACAGTATTGACTCCTGGGGCTTATGTCTATGCATACATGACCATGTGTCAAGTCCAGCATGAAGATTGCAGTGGAACAAATCCAATGTATTATGCAGGACCTTTGTGTGGATACGTAACTTATGACTCTGGCTCTTGTGAGTCTAATTCTGGATTGTGGCCAGTAGGTCAACTTGACATCAACGGCTTCAATGGTTGGATTAGTATGTATGTATACACATATTCAGCTAATGTGACATATGAGATGGACATTACCTTCCCTCCTTTATCTGAATTAGAGGGTGGAGTTCAAAATGATGCGAACTCAGGACAAGATGCTGGACCAGGTATTTTTACTGCAGTTCACGTGAATGATCACATGAATGCTTCACAAACTGATATGCTAACAAATGATAGTGTATTAGAATGGGAAGGATGGAGTATGGCCGGACTGGATTCTACTGACAGATATTCATTTGACGTACCTGCAAACTCTGGTGTAGATATATTCCTAGATTGTGGTTACGATGTTCCAGATCGCTGGTGCATACTGGATGTTTTCAATAGTGCTGGAGGTCAAATTGCTGGAAGTTACTATACAAGTGGCTACCAACAATACAACACTACTTCGCAAGCATCTCAATATGATTCTACTATGATGGTAAATATGAGAAATTGGGGTACTTATGATGATGAAGGAACTAACTATACCTTTACAGTATCTTTCTATACTCTTGATTCTGACGGTGATGGCTGGTGGGATCAATTAGAGAATGATTGTGGTACTGATCCAATGGATAGTAACAGTACACCTGCTGATTATGACGGCGATGGACTATGCGACTCGTTAGATGATGACATCGACAATGATGGAGTGCCTAACAATGAAGATGCAATGGACTTCGATGAAAACTCTTCACTAGATATGGACGGAGATGGAATCTCTGATTTGGACGATGATGACATCGATGGCGATGGTTGGTCTAATTACCAAGAACAATTATGCCTAGGTGATGCTTACAATGGAACAGATCAACCTGAAGCTTGGGAAGATGCAAACATTATGCCCGAAGATTATGATGATGACGGTCTTTGTGACTTGATAATTGGTACATCTGCATGGGACAATGATCCAGTAGGACACATTGACATGGACAGCGATAATGACGGCTACGATGATATCGATTCTTCTGGAAATGTTTTGGATCAATTCCCTCTAAACGCTACAGAATGGTATGATACAGACATGGACAGAATAGGCAACAATGTTGATTCTGATGACGATGGTGATGGACACGACGATGTTGATGAAATAGCATGTCTCTCAGATCCATTAATGTCAACAAGTCAACCTGTAGATAGTGATGGAGATACAATATGTGATCCATTAGATGATGACAATGACAATGATGGTGTGAATAACACAGATGATTGGGATGAATTCAACCCTCTAGAGTGGGCGGATAGTGATGGTGACGGATACGGTGACAATGCTGACATGGACGATGACAACGATGGATGGTGGGATTCCTGTGAAGAAATTGATTGGTTGAATGCAGATGGTATTCAATCCATCTACAACTTCCCAAACAATGCAACAATGCCTTCTAATTGTCCTGACCAAGTAGACGCATTCCAGTATGATACTACTGAATGGGTAGATACAGACGGTGATGGAGAAGGAGACAATGCAGATACTAATGATGATGGTGATGCTTGGTCGGATGCTGATGAGATTGCATGCTTAACAAACCCCTTATCACAAACGAATACTCCTTTGGAGGATGGAACAGTCTTCCTTGGAGTGCCAACAGATTTTGATGGTGATGGAGTATGCGATGTTGTAGACACTGACGATGATGGCGATGGTTTTGATGATGTAGATGATGCATTCCCAGAAGACGCTGGGGAAAATGCTGACTTTGACGGTGACGGAATTGGTGACTATGCTGATCTAGATCTAGATGGTGATGGTTGGTTAAATACTGAAGAAGAAGGATGTCTTAAAGATGATGGCTCATATTATGATCCATTGGATGCATTCGATGTCCCTTCAGATAATGATAATGATCACGATATATTAGGAGTACAAGCTTGTGACGCCAACGACCCTGATGATGATAACGATTTGGTCATGGATGTTGATGATGCATTCCCGTTAGACAGGAACGAGCAATATGACTTTGATGGTGATGGATTAGGAGATGATTCTGATAATGATGATGATAACGATGGTTGGTTAGATATAACTGAACTAC
>PCAI01000030.1 GCA_002731195.1 Methanobacteriota archaeon
GTTGATATTTCTCCCATAGCAGATTTATACAAGTCAGAAGTCTATGCACTTGCGAAATCGATGTCCATTACTGAAGAAATTCAGCAAGCAGACCCCACTGATGGCTTATGGGATGATGGACGAACTGATGAAGATCAAATTGGAGCAACATATGATGAATTAGAGTGGGCAATGAAAGAAATAGAGCAGAGAAGTGATTCAAAATATTCCACTAGACAAAAAGAAGTAATGGAGATTTATTTAAAAATGAATAAGAATAATGCACATAAAATGAAGCCAATACCTATTTTTAAAAGGAAAAATATTAACTAAAATCTTCACAATCCAAGTATGATTCATGCATTGGAGGCAGGAATAAATCATCACAAGTCCTGTAGACAGTTGATAGGCCCAAAAAAGAAGAAGAGTCGAGAGATAAAGTAATTGGCGTAGTTGAAATAGGACTAGGAACGTAGTCTTCCCCTGTTTGAGATATTATTAATTGGATGCCGTCTCCTTCGGGTATAATTACATCCATTCCGAAGAATTCCATCTTAGCTGTTACTGTTTCACCTGGTGTCAAAGTTTGACCTTCTTTTCCGCCTGCATGGAAACGTAAATCCATGACCGCATGACCAAGGTGCATACCATTACTAGATTGGACCATTTCAACAAAAATATGTCCGCTAGTAAATTGTATACTGGCTTGGACATGAAATATAGGAGTTCCAATAATACGTGTATCTTCAGAAAATAATGGGCAATCTATTGTTAAAGATGAGGTAGTTGTGACTACTTCTCCTCCTGAAACAACAGAACAAAAATCCATATCATAGTACATCCATTCCTGATTCTTTGGAGGATATTCTGATTCTACCCTCCAAGAACCCATATTATCTTGTACCTCTGCTATTAATCTTGGTTGGGGGCCTTTATCTTTCAGATAATAATCGAACCATTCCAATAAATCATCTGCCCAGTCCCATCTCAAAGTATAAGGGAAGGCTTCTGCTCCTCTTCCACTAGATAATGATTCATGACCGCTTTTTCTATCTGGGTAATCATGTCCCCATTGCCCATAAAGGCCCTTTACATCAAAGCCTGCGTCAATGAGGATATTGTGTGTTGGAAATGCCATATGAGGGTCGACATTCCAATCTTGAATGCCATGTATGATGTATACAGAGCCGTTGTAATTTTCTAAAGCACGAGAGAGGAATGTCCTTTCTTCCCAATAATCGCTACCTGTCCATGCCAAATTATCTCCAGAAAGATATGCAGCGGGTCCTGCATAGTATCCTTCAAGATAACCTTCGCAAGCATTTTGCGAATCTTCAAGATTACCATCAAGTCCAAAACTTCCATAAACTCCATTGTGCATTATTGCACCTCTTGCTTCCATACTGCCATTACGCCACATAAGATCATGTGCACCGATGAGTCCAGACATAGGGATAATTGTCTTTAGATATTCTGAACCCATTGCAGCAGCTTCCCAAGGTGTAGAGCCATCATATGATTTCCCGATTATTCCAACAGCTCCGTTGGAAAATGCTGCTTTACCCAAGTATTCTACTGCAGCATGGATTCCTTCTTGCTCATCAAGACCCATCAAATCCATACAATGGTTTGATTCACCTGTACCAAAAACAGAGACTTGTGCAATACCAAAGCCATGAGGAACGAAATTTTCTATGAGAAAACGTCCAAGTCTATCTGCTGGCGTTAATGCATCTACATCTCCGTCGTCATAATATGGTCCTATTTCTGCTATTATTGGAACTTTACATTCTTCTGGGATATCCGAGGAGTCCATATCGCAGCCTTCTATCACAGGAAGCCATAACCCCAAATGGACTTCAGCATCACCAGTCAATCCAGCTCCTCCATCTGTGACAGTAATTGCAGGAACTTCAACAAAAATTGAACGTACTGCATCAATTTGGTATGAACCATTTATTGAAACTCTGCTAAAAACATCATCATTTCTATATATCATATTTGACCTGTTTTCAACATCGTTTAACCAATGATCAGATACGTTTTGTTCATCTTTTTTTTCATCATTCCCAATGCAACCACTAAGTGAAAAGGAAAAAAATAAAATCACAAGGAACAGGCTTGTAAAAGAATTAGACATAATATCAAACCTGTGGTAAATGGAAATTTTGTGGTTTAGCAATACCTAGATCGCTAGGTAGATTGATTATTTTATCTGGTAAAACAACTGGCATCATTTCTCTGCCAATTAATGCTACCCTACTTTCTCTTCTGTCTGAAAGAACTTCTCGACCCGTTAGTGATGCCAATTTATTTGAAAATTCCAGTATTTCTGGGTGTGATGGCATATTTTCAATTGTATGATTATTTTGGCTCTTACCCACATGGACATATCCTTTTGCTTCAATAAACATTGGGTCTGCGATATTATCCAATCTTGCATAGTCTTCATGATAACCTAATGATTCACCTTTTATGAGAGTATGTCGGCATACTGTCCTAGTATCTAGTGAAGGCAGTAATTCCAATGTTTGTTCTAATTTACTAAATGCATTAGTATCAAATTTTGGTTTACAAATACGATTGAAAATTTCCTTATTAGGTGCATCTACACTGACATATAGCTGAGTGGGTAATGTATCAAGATTTTCTATAACTTTTGGAAGACTTCCATTAGTTACTAAAAATGTAGAAACACCATGGTTGTGGCAGATTTCCAAGAATTCACTTAATCTGGAATATAATGTTGGTTCACCATTTAGAGAAATTGCAACATGTTTAGGATCTTGAGCATCTAGCCATTTCTCTCGTGGAACACTTGGATGACCTCCGAATCCTGTCAATAATCTGCGATGTGCGCGTACTGATTGGAGAAATAAATCATAAGGGTCATCATCTATCTTGTTCAAAGTATCAGAGTGTGGTTCTCTCCAACAATATGTGCATGCAAGATTACATGTGTCTACATTTGGAGCCATTTGCATGCAACCGTGGCTTTCGATACCGTAGAAAGTGCCTTTGTAACATGATCTGTCTGCAGTAAGGCTCTGTTTAGTCCAATGGCATACTTTGACTCCGCCGTGCTCACCTACAAGATGGTAGCTTTGTTTGGCTAAACGTTGTGCTATTTGCGGTTCTATCTGAGTTATTGGACTCTGCATAGTTAAGGCCTCCGACTCCGTAACCCACAGAGGGGGCGTGTCAGATGTATGAGCGTAAGGCTGATTGGTCTTCAAAACTGCGATTGCTACTAACTATATTTTATACCAGTTCCATATGCAAAAACTTCAACTGCTTTAATTCCTTTTTTTACAGTTGCAGGTGACATTACTGCAGTGTCTATTCGTACATTTATTACTTCATCCCAACCTTCTTTGATGGCTTGTTCCCTAAGTCTCTGCATAGATTCAGCTCTACCTGCAGAAATTACCTTTTGGTAAATATCTACTGAGCCTCCAAATATATTGTTTATGAATCCAATTAACTGATGCCAATGACTTGGGCCATAAACTGCCCCTGCAAAAACGACCCCCGCGGCACTTACTTCTTTCCTGTAACTGCCATCCACAGTAGAAAGGGGATCTTTACCTAATTGAGCAAATGTTTGGGCTTCTCTCTCAGCAGTATCGATAATCATAGCATCTAATTTTTTGCCACTGAAGAAAAAGGCCCATAAAACTAGAATCGGATACAAGATTGCCCATAGTATCCCGAATGCTGCTAGTAAAATCGAAAGTCCAAGAAGTCCGAATAATAAAATATTTTCTAGCATGAGAAAACCTCGTTTTGATTTATTCTATCTTAACGGCGGTACCATAAGCAAATAATTCAGCAGCGCCAGGAGTAATGGCAGAAGTAGCAAATCGGAGATTAACAACTGCATTGGCGCCTCTTGCCATTGCATCTGAAACTAGTCTACTCATGGCCTCTGCACGTGATTCTTGAAGTAATTCAGTATATTTATGCAGTTCTCCTCCCATAATATTTTTGAATGACTGAGTTATATCTCGTCCTATATTTTTAGCTCTTACTGTAGAACCACTAACTACCCCATAAGTTTCAGTAATTACTTTGCCCGGAATTGTTTCCGTATTTACTACCATGATGCCTTGTACTATATCTACCATAATCGTATCGGATGAGTTCATGCACATTAATCTTGAGATGGAGGAGGATTATGAAATCCGGATGGAATGTCAAAATTAGTTTTCGTTTTTGTCTTCGAATACACCAATGCCAAAAATGCAAAAAGAATAGTATTACAAAATAGAATTTGGACTACACTCACTAGTAGACTTATTGATTCTATGAAATCTGGTATCCTTTCTCCGCCTGCTTCAGACCCGAAATCATAATCAGGATAAAGTCCAACATCTAAATATAACATTGAAACTAAATGTACTTGACTAATTACATAGATAATAAACCATAATGAAGTTATTTTAAGGCCTAAATTACGATTACCAGACCATAGTACTGGGATAGAAATTAAGCTAAGGAAAAGTAATACAATACCATAAATTACCGAATAAAATAACATATTTTCTAAGCCGTCTATATACTCGATTGTTTGGGACCAAAAAATTTCATTTGCCGTCCAATTATCAATTTCCTCTTGGGTACCATCTACTGGATAGGCCTCTATTTCATTATAATCATCGGGAATTGCATCCATCCATATTGGAGTCATCACTCCGGATAAAACTTGAAAAATCATCCCAACGCACATCACAGACATGAATATGGCTAATCCCCTTAACCACCAGGGAGAAGGTTCGGGGAATGAATAAGGGGCTTCTTCAAAGGCCATATTAAAATTCTAATTAGAATAATATTTTAAACATGACTGATGGAAATTATTCATCAATAACTATTCTTGGCATAGATCTTACCATTGTGTGCATATATTCTCTTGATGGGTTAACTATGAAACCATTACGAAGAAAATTTCTTCCTAGAATTATTCTATGCCTCATTTTTGAACGATCTTGGAGGCATATTTCGACCTGATAGTCTCTGCCTGAAATTTCTAACTTTGTTTTAATTACGGGCCTTAATGTTTCTTGGCCACTAGTATCTCTAACATTTCTCCACCTTTGAATTTCTTTCTTTATTAGTCTGCCATTTTCTTTTAATCGAAATTTAACATATTCAGTATCCTTGGTATCGTCAATTGTGACATCAATGGCATGTAAAGCATTAGACCATGCGCCAGTATCAGTTTTTGCTTTTATCGGAAATGTTTCCAAATCTGGGAGACGTATCCACTCTCTCCAGCCTATGATTACAAAATCTAATGGCATATGAAACAATATGTTCCGCTAAACCATTATTTTTTAATGTCGCGTATACATAAGAATAATGGCCCGAATATAGAATTGTTCAAGTATAACAGTTGAGGGGCATCCCTAATGGCACAAGGAGATATACCTGAAGCATTGACCTTTGATGATGTGTTATTGCTTCCTGCAGAATCCGCAGTCTTGCCTGCTGAAGTTAATATTTCGACTAAGTTAACTAAAAATATTGATCTTAATATACCAATTATTTCTGCTGCAATGGATACTGTTACCGAATCAAAAATGGCTATCGCAATGGCCCAGGCAGGAGGTATGGGCGTCATTCATAGAAATTTAACTATTGAAGAACAGGTTAGTGAAGTGATTAAAGTAAAAAGATTTGAATCTGGGTTAATTCTTGAACCTGTCACCGTCTCGGAAAATCTAACCATAGGAGAATTGAGAAAGATAAAATCCAGATATGGATTTTCGGGATTTCCTGTTCTTGATGCTGATGGAAAACTAGTAGGATTAATTACAAATAGAGACATTAGATTTGTTGAGGATGAAGAGACAAAGGTCTCAGAGATGATGACAAAAAAATTAGTGACTGTGCCGAAAGGGATGGATGTTAAAGAAGCTCAAAAAATATTGCATAAGAATCGTATTGAAAAATTAATAGTTATTGATGATGAGGGTAACTGTGCGGGGATGATTACTGTTAGAGATATTCAGATGAATCGAGATAATCCTAATTCATGCAGAGATAAAAGAGGGAGATTACGAGTTGCTGCGGCAACAGGAACCGGTGAAAAGGGAATAGAAAGGGCTGCGGCTTTATTTGCCGCTGGCGTTGATGTAATAGTAGTAGATACTGCACATGGGCATTCTCATGGAGTCTTGGAAACTGTCAGTAATGTTAAAAAAATTAGTGAAGAAATTGAAGTAATAGCAGGGAATGTTGCAACAGGAGAGGCTGCTTCAGCGTTAATAGAAGCAGGTGCAGATGGAATAAAGGTCGGTATAGGGCCTGGTTCTATTTGTACAACTAGGATTGTTTCTGGAGTAGGAGTCCCACAATTAACTGCAATAATGAATGCAGTTAAAGTTTGCAAAGAACATAAAATACCAATTATTGCAGATGGAGGAATAAAGTATAGTGGAGATATTGCTAAGGCGATAGCTGCAGGTGCTGATTGTATAATGGCTGGCTCTATACTTGCAGGAACTGATGAATCTCCAGGAGAGAATATACTCTATCAAGGAAGATCATACAAAGTTTATCGAGGAATGGGTTCTGTAGGTGCAATGAGTGAAGGTTCTCATGAAAGATATTTTCAATCAGAACAAGGAGATACTAGAAAATATGTCCCTGAAGGAATTGAAGGAAGAGTCCCTGCAAGAGGTCCTGTGGAAAATGTAATCTATCAATTGGTTGGAGGATTAAGATCTTCCATGGGATATACAGGTAATTCAGATATTAAGAAGATGAAGAAGAACTGTGAGTTTGTTAAAATAACAAATGCAGGTTTATCTGAGAGTCATGTACATGATGTAGAAATTACCAGAGAAGCTCCTAATTACAGAAGATGATGTATATGGAAAAAATAATCATCGGAGGTGGTTGTTTTTGGTGTACAGAAGGCATCATAAGTGGTTTGAATGGAGTTTTAAAGGTATTACCAGGTTATTGTGGAGGAGATATTGAAAATCCAACTTATGAACAGGTGTGTGGTAAGAAAACTGGGCACGCAGAAGTAGTGGAAGTAACTTATGATTCAAAAATAATTGATTTAAAAACTATTTTAGAGATATTTTTTGTTTCTCATGATCCGACTCAGTTAAATAGGCAGGGGAATGATATTGGACCACAATATAGAAGCATTATATTTTATAATAATGCGGATGAAAGAAGTATCATAAATTTAGTTATTAATAATCTTAGTAATGTTTTTGATGAGGACATTGTAACAGAAGTTGTACCTTCAATGAAATTTTATATTGCTGAGAAATATCATCATGAATATTATTCTAGAAACTCTACGCAACCCTATTGCGCAATGGTCATTTCTCCGAAAATAAGGAAAATTAGAGAAAAATATCTAAATTTATACACTAGATAAAATTTAAAATTTTGAAAAAGATAATACTGTCTTAAAAACACCATATTGGAGGATGTTTTTAGGGCAACATTCAACAATCAATAAAAAAACAAATGCACATGTGTGCCGTCCAAAGTCAAGACGATAGTCCGGCCGATAGGGCATGGGCGATTCATGCTGCAATAATTGGTTTGAACACTGGTAATTTATTATTTAGAGGATTGGAACTTGATCCTGAGGACCCGGGCCTCATTACTGTAGCCTGTTTATCTCTTTTGGCTATTGCTTTACCTTTCCAAGCTGTTTTTTTCCTCATAAATTCATACATACAGGATTCAATTAATGTGCATGAAATAGAACATCAAATGCTATTAAGAATTTCATTGATTTGTCAAACTGTATCATATATGTCNCTTATTGGGATAGCTGTACTGATGTTTGAAACTCATTTATATATTGGTTTGTCTTTTACTNTTGGCTCTATTNTTGCATTTTTCCTTGTTAGGTCTGCGTTNGCACAGGTAGACATATTGGCCAAATTATAATTATAACAATTCCTTNGGCCTNAGAACATCTTCCAATTCCCAAAATTCTTTTTTCTTAATTAGTAAAGCAGCAGAAGCGGTTGGCATACTATGCCATTCTCCTATTAGATGATTTATTAATAATTCACAACCTGGGTTGTGCCCTAATATCATGGTTGTTTTATTGCCCTCGAGGGATTTTAATAAAGAAATTAGTTCTTCTATTGACGCATGATAAATAGAAGATTTGATTTCTATTTTTATCAAATCCTCATCTAGATTCATTAATGACAGTGTTTCAGTTGTACGCTTTGAACTACTCAAAAATACTGTATCAGGTAGCCAGTTATTCTCCATAAGAACTTGATAGATTCTTGGCGCATCTTTTCGTCCCCGGCCGTTAAGAGGTCGATCATGATCGTTTAAACTTGGATTTGACCAACTACTCTTTGCATGCCTCATTATAATTAGTCTTGTAGACAGTATTATTCCTCCGACATATGGTCAAAATTAGGTTTACGTTTTTCTATAAAAGCGGATACGCCCTCTGCAAAATCATTAGTTAGAGCAGAAGAGAGCATTAAAGCACGTTCAAATTCTAATTGAGTTTCAAAGAAAGTCGAAGTTGAAGCATCCAGTAATTGCTTAGTAGAACGGCGGCTTAAGAAGGCCCATTTACCCCAATCTCTAGCTATCTCTAATGATCTGTTGATTAAATTCTCTTCATCACAAATTTCATCTATAGCACCATTTTCTAATGCTAATTGGCTATCCCAAATTTCATTATTAAAAAAGAATTTTTTTGCCTTTTGAGTTCCAACCAATCTAGGAAGAAGCCATGTAGTTCCTCCATCTGGAGATAGCCCCAATGAGAAAAAAGCTGCGGCTAGCTTAGCGTTGTTGGAAGAAATCCTGTAGTCCATGGCGAGTGCTAATCCTAAACCTCCTCCTGCAGCTGCGCCATTGATGGCAGCAATAAAAACTGTAGAAGAAGTACGAATTTTGAGTAATAAAGAGTGTAAAGAGGTTGTCATTTCTTCAACCATTTGGCCTATTTCTCCTGAGTCTATTGCATCTGCAAATTCATTAATTGGCCCACCTGCACTAAAGAACTTACCATTTCCAGTCAATATAACTGAAGAACAAGTATTGTCATCCATAAGATCTTCAATAGTTTTTTTAAAAATATCTAAATTGAATTTTGTGAAAGTATTCTTTGCGGCTTCGGGTGAAAGAGTGACTAGGGCGATTCCTCCTTCATGCCTGTCCACGGTTAGAACCATGACTTAGCGAAAGGTGTTTACTTTTTCAAATGCATGAATATGATAAGAAGTGACGTTTTCGAAGTACCATGCATGACCGCGAGGAAATCTATATCAACGGAAAATGGGTTAAAGCAGAGGGTACTGAAAAAATTAAAGTGGTAAATCCTTCAACTGAAGAAATTATTGGATATATTCCGGCTGGAAACAAAGAGGATGTAGACCATGCAATAAAATCTGCAAAGGAGGCGTTCATAACTTGGTCGAAAAGTGGAATTGAGAAAAGAATGGAGGTTTTAAATTCATTATCATCATTATTTAAAGAACGTGGAGAAGAATTGGCCCAGATAATAACTTCCGAAGTAGGCACGCCAATTGGATATTCACGTACGGCAATGGTTGGAACTCCAAGAGTGGTAGCACGTTCATATGCAAAAATATTAGAAACGTATGATTGGGAAGAAGAAGTCAGAAATTCATTAATAATTAAAGAACCAGTAGGTGTTTGTGCTTTTATCACTCCTTGGAATTTCCCCTTACATCAAATAATTGGTAAAGTTGCCCCTGCAATAGCAGCTGGTTGTACCATGATACTAAAACCGTCAAAGGAGGCTCCATTGAGTGCATTCATTCTGGCCGAAATATTCGATGAAATTGGCCTTCCTGCAGGAGTATTCAATTTAGTAACAGGCCATGGATCTGAAATTGGAGAATATCTTGCCAAACATTCTGATGTAGATATGGTATCTTTTACAGGCTCTACTGGAGCAGGAGTTGCAGTTACTCATGCTGCAGCTGATAGTGTCAAAAGAGTTACTTTAGAGTTAGGAGGGAAAAGTGCTAATGTTGCTTTAGAAGATGTAGATCCAATCCTATTTGCCAAGAAAGCTATACAAGCCTGTCATCAAAATAGTGGCCAAACCTGTTCAGCCCTTACTAGACTAATCATACCAAAAGAAATGGAAGAAGAAATTTGCAGAGTTATTGTTGAAAGGAATGATAATTACAAAGTAGGGAATCCTTTGGACGAAGAAACTCGTTGTGGGCCAATGGTTAGTGCTAAACAGCAAATTAGTGTTACAAATTATATTCAAAGAGGAATAGATGAAGGCGCTACTCTTATCTCAGGAGGAGTTGGTATGCCAGAAGGTTTGACAAGAGGTTTTTATGTTAAACCAACTGTTTTCAAGGATGTTTCTCGAGAAATGACAATATGGAGAGAGGAGATTTTTGGGCCAGTTCTTGTAATAAAAACATACGAAAATGAAGAAGAAGCATTGGAACTAGCGAATGATTCTGTCTATGGGCTATCTGGAGGAGTATGGTCACAAGATGAGGAACGTGCATTAAAATTTGCAAGAAATATGAGAACTGGTCAAATTAGTATCAATGGAGGTTTCTTTAACGTTAACGCGCCATTTGGCGGATATAAGACGTCTGGCAATGGTCGTGAATTAGGAGTTCACGGGCTTGAAGAATTCTTAGAATTAAAATCAATTCAGAGGTAAAATATCTGAATTAGTTATTTACCAAGCCACAGAGGATCCTTCCTTTCCAAGAATGCTTTAACTCCAATTTCTTTGTCTTCGGTATCAAATAAAGCCACAAATTCTGATCTTTCAGCGAGGATTCCTTCAGAAAACGGCAAGTCAAGAGATGCGCGAATTGTTCTTTTTGCTACTTTTATTGTATGAGGAGACTTTTTTGCTAATTGCTTAGCAAATGAAATAGTAGAATCTTCTAGTTTTTCTGAATCATAAACTGCATTGATAAGGCCAATTCGTAAAGCCTCCTCTGCCCCTACCATATTGCCGCTGAGGATTATCTCCATAGCCTTCCCGTACCCCAATAGTCTGCATAAACGCTGAGTTCCTCCTCCTCCTGGTATCAAACCTAGATTTATCTCAGGCTGGCCAAAGTTTGATTGTTTAGAAGCGAATCTTATGTCGCATGAAAGTGCTAATTCAGTGCCACCTCCGAGAGCGAAGCCATCTACCATGGCAATAGTAGGTTTAGATAAATTCCATACTGCCTCCCATGCATTATCTTCGAAAAAGGGCCTTACATCATCAGAATTTTTATCTTCAAATTCTGAAATATCTGCCCCTGCTGCAAAAGAAGGTGGTTTACTCTTCTTTCCTTCTTGTGCCGGAAGAGGAGGTGCCCCTCGTATAATTACAACCCTAACATCATCATTAGATTCAGCCCTGATACATTGTTTCTTTATTTCCTCATGAATTTTATTATTTAGAGAATTTAGCTTATTTGGACGATTAAGAGTCCATATAGAAATTATTCCTCCCTTCGGATTTGAATCCTCAACAGGGACGTCATTGACTAACAATACCTCTTCCATGTACTTCGGAGTACACTATAACGCTTCAATATACGGATTAATAGAATCAATCTTCACTGTATTTCACAGGAGGAGGTATTGGAAGGCCTGGAGGTTCCGGTAAGGGCGGGAGGCCTGGAGGTTCCGGTAAGGGCGGGAGGCCTGGAGGTTCCGGTAAGGGCGGGAGGCCTGGA
>PCAI01000031.1 GCA_002731195.1 Methanobacteriota archaeon
CCATGACGACGTCATCAATACTGATATTAAATGGCACAGAAGTTACTGGAATTCCTGAATTATCTATAATTGAAATATCGACAGAGAGAGATTCGCCCCTTGTTGTCCTACTATCTGGATCAAGATCTAGGGGACTAATAATTGATAGTAGAGAATATCCTTTACTATCAAAAATTGAATTGTTGGAGCTTTCGCCATAATAACCTACTCCAGGAGTAAATAATGCATTAACTTCATGCGTCCCCCTAGGGAATGACAAATCCAACCTAATCTCAGCAGACCAATTACCTTCAGAATCTAAAGAAACGGAAGAAACTGTAAACGTATTAAAATCGCCATCTATTGAAAAAGTGAGTGTGGGACTTAGTAAAACTCCTTGCCTATTAGTCAAAGCGGAACCATTATCTGAGATTAAAGAACCAGTTATATTGAAAAAATCTCCCGGGAAAGGATTTGCAGTTACAGGATAAATTTCTATAAATGTAGGTGATCTGATTGTTATTGTATTAATTGTCTTAATAGTTGAATGTAATGTTCCACTACCATTAAAGAAAAATGTCACATTTATTAGCCCTAGTGGATGATCATTGGGGATATTGAATATGAAATTAACGTCTCCTTCCTCTCCGGTAATATTCTCAACCAACCATGTGTCATGGAATTTTACGGAAACAGGGAAATTACCTAATGGCCTGTTATTATCGCTAAATTCTATGAGTGTGGCTCCCATTGAGATGGAATTGCCCCTATTCACTACAGTATTTATCAAAGGGCTTGTATCGACAAAATTAGATATTCCGCGTACTAAGATACTAGTATCGCCAGTTCCAGTTAGATAGAATGGACTTGAATCATTAACCACACTGACTATTAATGTCTTAACTCCACTAGTTATTCCATCGCCAGATACATCGGTAGGAACTGAGACAATAAAACTACCATTGGCATTTGTAGTGAAATCAGAAATTAAAATTTCTTCTGGATCGTCCAAAAAGAATATCTCGATATCCACTGGACCTTGTACAGTTCTATTAACATCTAATGAATCCATCACTCTGCCAACGACTGTAAAAGATTGGAGTGCAGTAACTTCAGAAGGGACAGAATCTATCTGGATAACACTAGGTACTTGAACAGTCAGATTGACAAATGTTTCATTACTTAGCCAGCGGCCAGCATCATCATCATCTAGATTATCCGTCAGATCATCTGGTGCAAAGATTCTCAATTCATAATAACCTGGATTTGTATCTAGAGGTATTAATGAATCAAATGATGCTATTCCATCAGAATTAGTCTGGCTAATTTCCAATAATTCTTGCGATGGCCCGCCCCAGTCGAAATACATCTCTAATGCAACATTAGAGATGCGCGATAAATCAGCAATATCATTAACAGTTGCATTCAACTCAATATTTTCTCCTGCCACAACAATTGCAACTGAGTCATTAGTAGTGACCAAAAACTCTGACTGTATCCCTGCATCCACCAATAATGCAGAATTATCTTGATAATATCTCCCGCCCGGAGGAGGATTGGCAGAGAAATCTAAATCAATATGCAAGTCATAAACTCCAGAAGGAACATCTGATGGCATAACAAATGAAAGATTGTATTCTCCTGTTTGCTCATCAATCCAACCGAAAGCCAGATCATATACCGTAGGAGCAGCAGGGAAACCATCTGGAGAAGGTGGCAAACCAGAAGGGACTTGTAATGTAAGTGAAATAGAAGAATTGTTGCCAATTATAGTAGTCCCTAGGACGATGTCCCTGGCAACTCCACTAATCCAATTTGGACTGATTAAATCACCTCCCTGCGACCATTCAGAACCGAGATTCGTAGTAACATTAGCCCTACCTCTAATTCTTATTTGGTCTACTACATTTGAAGGTTTAAGCCATGTTGAGCCATTATAATTTAGCTCCCACGAATAATCGCCAGGAACTAGGTCTATAGAGGGAGTCCACTCAACTAGTAATTTGGGAGTAATTGGATCTGATAGATTCCACACTTGAGTTCCATTAAAATCTAAAGTATAATCTCCTAAAAAGCTTGCAAATGAGGTCCCAGTATGGTCTGATAATGTAACATCAACTTCGATTGGAGATCCTCTCATATCAGGTGAAAGTGTGTAGTTGAAATGTATTTCACTTCTAATCCCGAAAATATCAGAAAGAGTTTCTTGATCAGAGGCAGATAAATTATCAGCGTTAAATTGAAATTTAACTTCTACTGGCCCTGCAGGCACAGGAACTTCAGATTCATTGAAAAACCATTCAATTTCAAAATCTCCAGGATTGCCGGCCCATGATGATGAATTTAGGACCCAGTTCTTTAAATTGATATATGGGCCGTTTAAATCTGATCTACGCATATCTAATGATAATGTACCATTTAATGGACTTGGATTAAGGCCACGACTGAGTACCGTCCCATTCAAATAAATAAAAGAATTAATATCAATAATTGAATTGTTGGAATTACTACTCTCAAGAGAAATGGACATATTTGGAGATGGAGTTATATTAAGGTCCAGTACAAGTGATTTAGGATTGGCATGGTATACTGGAGAAGATAAATTGTTCAAATCATCTTGATGCCAGCCTGTGAAGTTCAAGAATGCATTAATGACTCCCAGGGGCTCATTGTCCTGTATTGGAACTATGAATTCAAAATATCCACCAGCACCTACCTCAGAAGAAATAGTTACATCCCCATCCAGAGAAGTAGAATAGCTTAGTTGTAATTGTAAATTATCAACTAGAGTAGGATCTATTTTAGGACTACTCGCCCATGACATTTGTCCCGATATAGTAGTATTTACTCCTACTCCAAGCATTGGTTCGCTTACAGGTAATGGCTCAAGAATAGTAATATTAACGTCATCAGTAATGTTTAATGTCCAAGAAAAACTAATTCCTTGGTCTCCCACATAGTTTTTCTTAGTTGTCTGAATTACCAATGATGCATAGCCAGGGCTGATAACTTCTGAGGGCAGTCCCGATAAATTGAAGAGTCCATTTTCATCAGTAGTTGTTATCGCAACTAGGTGCTCTTCCAAGGATGCAGAACCTGGTATATTGGATATTTCTGAAGGAGATACCAAATAAAGAGACAGTTCAATACCTGGCGCTACAGATGAATTATCAACAAACTGCAAGATTCCTTCAATAGAAATATTATTTTCAGAGAGATCGCGTTTTAAAGAATCTGGATTCCAGGATAAATCTGCTACCTCAACTAAAGACATGCTAGGGCATGCTTCAAATGGTATCCATCCCATGTCCAAATTACCTTGGTTTTGATTTGTCTGTAAATGTACTTCTGACCACCAAGTAAAATCTTTCCCGTAAACATCGAAAGATTTGCCATTCCAATCGCCACCTGCGAAACCAGTAACCTTTCTAGTAGGCATTCCGGCATGCCTCAACATAACAGTGAATAAAGATGTAAATTCATCGCAACTACCTTCAAAGGAAGAGTTCAAAATCCAGTGAGAGATATCGCTATCTGAACCTAAACCAGAAGGCCTTGAAGAACCGTCGTGATTTCTCAAAAAGGTAATAGTATCATTTCCATTTATCAAGAAGTCTTGAATTGCAATTATTTTATCCCAAGCAGATATTGCTCCAGAGTTATTGATTATTTGTTGTGTTATATTATTTACTAATTGACCAGAAGTAGAGAGATATGATTCTGGCAAATCGGTAGCATAATTACTAGCAGTAAATATTGTAGAGTTTTCTCGTATATCAGAAGTGAAAATAATTTCTGGTGCAGAGATGAATAAAGAATCAATATTAGAATTATCAATAATAATATCTCGAGTGAAATTTGAAAAATTTAAGCCTGCAGTAAATTCTGTCCAACTATCGAATTCAAATACATTATATGGTGCAATTAACTCTATTCCAGGCGTCAATAATCCACTCTCAAATAATAACTCCCAATCAGTAGCTGAAGATGAGTTCCAAAAAGCAGGATCGGAAACTCCTTGAGAAATATTAGATACAGGTGTAATTAAAGTATTTCCGATAAGAGAAGAATTAACGCCCCAAGAAACACCAGTGTAGGAATCATAAGTGTGCCATCTCCAATAATGTTTCANATCTGGATCTGCNCCGTCAGATAAATTAGAAGCAGAGAAAAATAAAGAATTGAATGAAATATCATCAGTAGAATTAAATGGATNGGTATCAGAATCTACGCAATTAGTGGACCAAAATGATTCCGGACATTCTTGGCCATCTGGGATTCCTCCTCCATCAGTATCTGGATCCAACCAATCAGTACCAATATCTTGCTCAATAGTATCTGGAATCCCATCGCCATCAGTATCAGTTGGATTGATATCATCAGCGGGATTATTTTGAGGATTGGTGCCGTCTAGATACTCTTGGCCGTCAGAGACTCCTCCATTGTCGGAGTCTGATTGGTTCCAAAGAGTAAGATATGTATCCATAGTCATATTACCAGGAGATATGCCAAACGATAAACTGCAACCAGTATTATTTTCAAAATAGTTATTTAAACCATCGCCATCTGTATCTAATAAGTTATGACAAGGTTCCATTGGATCGGTGGAATTCTGAATCTCAGATAAGTCATCAACACCGTCACCGTCTGAATCTGTCATATTTATTCTTGAGATGAATCCCCATGTACCTTGTAATTCTTCCCAATCTGCTAAGCCGTCAGAATCTAAATCTGGGTAATCATCATCACAGTGTGGATCATTAATAGCTCCTGCAGTGGCGTTCCAACACCACGACCCGTTGGTAACAATGATAGATATGATGCCAAACGGCATTTCAGTATCTACACCTCGTAAAGTGTCACCGACGATGCTAGTGAATCTGAAACCAGTTAAATTACCCGATAATGAAACATAATATGCCATGGGAACTTGGTTTTGCCTCCAATCAACTGGATTAGGATTTATATTGTCAGTAGAGTTTAATTGTAATGAATTAAGGTTCGAATCCCAATTTAAGACAATAAATTCTAAGTCAATAGTTGACATACATGGATCGGTATTCACCATGAAGTCTAATTCATCGCCATCATTTATCCCACCTCCATCTGAGTCTGAGACATTCCAGAAAGTACAAGTTAGATTTTCTTCCCAATTTTGTAATCCATCATTATCAATGTCTCCTTCGTCTTCTATCCTAGTTGGGTCTGTTTCGCCTTCATCGATAATACCGTTCCCATTTGTATCTTCTTCTCCATCATCTAGATGATCATTATCAGTATTATTATCTCGGGGGTCAGAAGGTTGTTCTGGATCACCATAAAGGCCATTGACCTCAACACCATCAGGTATGCCATCTCCATCAGTATCGGGTTCGGTGGGGTCTGTCAGTAAAATCAAAGCCTCATATGAATCATTAAGGCCATCTCCATCTGTATCATTATTTTGAGGATCTGTTTGAGTTATTCCATCAACTTCTGCCGTAAATATCTGGCACCCTCCAGGACCTAATTCAAGTACAGGATTACAGGGAGATGTAGTGAAAGTCATATTATTAGGACCTGGTCTAAAATACTGAGTAGGTGGGAAAGTACTACCATTTCTTGTATTCCAAGCGGGATTAATATATTCGTACAAATTTATTAGGCCGTCACCATCAGGATCTCCAAAAGTCCCATCCATGTTTGAGTTGGAAGTAGGATCTAGGCCATAAGCTACTTCCCAACCATCTGGGATACCATCTCCATCCGTATCCCAACCATTTACATCCTCGTCAATTAGGCCGTCACCATCATCATCATCTGAGCTACAATCTGCATCTCCATCTTTATCATCATCAAAATCATCGACCAATCCATCTTTATCATTATCAAATGTATCTGCGCAGATATTGCCCATTGGATCTTCGTCGGCGCCATCTCCTCCTGAACCTTGGAGAAGTTGCATAGCACTTTCTTCATCCCAATTACTTACAGGAACGGTGCCGTTCCACCACACTCCATTATCTAATTCATTAGGAGTACCTGAAAAATCCCAATTTGAAGGTATTGAGTATAAATATTCATTCAAATTATTCAGAGAGTCAAGGTCTGGATCACCAGTTGAGCCGTTATCGCCTGAAGAAGATAATGGATCTAACCCATACTGCCACTCCCATCCATCAGGCAAACCATCATTATCAGTATCCCAGTCTTGAGGCTGAGTATTAATAAAAAATTCAATACCATAAGACAAGCCATCACCGTCTTGATCAGTTGTTGCCATAGCCTTCCAGATTCCGAATTCCAAAGCGGACAAGGAAGCGCATAACATCAATAAACTGAATAATACGGCTGAACGTGTTTTCCTGAGTTGGATATTGCCATCAGATTCCGAAAATAGCACATTCATGAAACTACCTTGAAACTCTGGCGATATAAGAGGGTCTTAAGAAGAATGGAGCGTAGTTCATACATATCTAGAAAATATTCAAACTAGTTCTATGTCGTCTTGTTCGTATTTATCAGGAGTTTTGTCTTCAACTGCCACTACAGGGGCTGGAATATTGACGTCTTCATACAAATTTTCGCTATCTTTACCCTCATCAGACAACATTTCTAAGTATGACATTTGTGCGGCCCATTTTCGCCTGTTCATACGACTTTGAACACCAGCAAAAATTATCAAAATAGCAACTAATGCGAAAACCATTGTTGAAAATCTTGGATGAGTGATTTCATTGATTATTATTTCGCTTATCGAAGAAATCTCTATGACGGCGTTGAGTTGAAATTCAGCTGTGAAATCGTCAGAGAAGCTTTGTTCTGTGTCCAAAGGAGATGCAGTAATTGCAATTGGTATTTTATCGCCGTTATTAGCATCATCAGGAACTACTACTTCAACAGTGAATGTTTCCTCGTCAAACGCATCCAATTCAATCAAAGGAGAACCGGATTTTCCTTCTATAGTTATACTCCAACCGGTTTCTTCAACAGAAGAATCCAATAACACTGTCATAGGAGTGTTCGCTTTATTACGCACTTTCATCTGTATGGAATAAGAATCACCTGGCATGAATCTTGAAATTGGAGATACTTGTACTATTTCCAAATCTGGGTCACCTTCACCAACTTCAAAAATCATGGGTAGATCGAAATATCTCGGATTAGGATCTTCTGTATCTTCTATTATTCTGAGATAAATTGTATGATTGCCGGCTTCGACTTGATCAGTTAATGTTACAGACACAAAAACCTCAGTATAATCATCGGGGCCTAAGGTGACTCTTGGAACAGACGTGCCATCCTTATCCTTAACTGTGAATTGCCATTGCCCATATACTGGATTTATATCTATATTTTTATCAAGTGAGGCAGGATTTTGGATTCTCCATTGAGTTGAGGTTTGATCATTTTCCATAGTATTCGTTATTCTAGCCCTTAGGTCAACAGTAGGATTATCCGAATTTGGTGCACAAAGAGAAACTTCGATTTGTCCAAGCGGTGTACCATCACAGTCATGAGACACTTCGGCCCTTATTCCGAATGTTCTCTGAATTGTAAATAGAATAGTTGAGCGTAAAGAAGCATTGCCTTCACTAATTATTTCTAATTCGATTTGCCCTATATCAGAATCATCTCGTTCACCAGAAGGTTTTATGCTAAATTTCAAAGTTTGAGTAGAATGCCTTTCCAAGAGAGGTATGTGGAATGTTCCATCTTCTGTATCTTCATAAATTTGATTACCGGTGTCATTATCAAACACTTGGAAAATAGCCTTTGAGCGTTTCAAAATGTCTATTCTGAAAGAATCAGCATCAAAACCAGTATTGAAAACTTCCAATATAAAGGGATTGAATTCCCCATACTCGACATATCTTGGTATATTAGGATCGATTGTATCTCCTCTAGTAGAATTAGCGATTGCTATATCATGCTCTTCAGACCAGAGAGATATTTCAGGAGGTTGATAAACATCTATTTTCTCTAATTCTAGTTCCAACAAATCTGAATGGACTACTGTTAGGATACCTTCATCATTTAGGGCTTCGGCTTGTGCAGTAATTTTTATTTTACCTGGAGTTCGGCTTAAGTCATCAGGAGCTCTTAATGATAATATTGGATTTAGAATATCTCCTCCTTGATCTAGTGTGTATCCTCCTGGCGAATCAAATTCTATTAGCCAAGAACTACCCAATGAAGTTTGGACATTCAGTTCTACCTCCATTGATTTTGTAGAGTCTCCTCTATGGACTAATTGTAGCGGTATTGGAGTTGTCTCGCCGGGGGCAATAAATTCCACATATCTGTCAAATCTATGATTTAATGCAACGCCCCATTGTTTCATCTGGATTGTATCATGCTCAATCACAGTAGTATGACCTTGGATATCAGTTATTTCTAATTCAACTGAATATTCTCCTGAAATTAAACCATTAGGGCCAATGGGATAGGTCCACAAATATTTGCCGAATATCCCAGAAGAAGTATCTTCAATATCCTCGCCATCTATAGAATCTATATCCTTGTCTAATCTGTAGACTCCATCGGGGTCACGCATCAAAAGTTTCACATCGGCAATATCGTATCTTCCAAACGCACTTTTGACATCGAAGGTAAATTGCATAGTCCTCTCTGAGATAATGTCATTAGGATACCAAGTTAATTCTGGCCCTTCTACCAACTCAGAGCCTTCTCTCTGTAACATAATTAAACTATCAGAAATAGCGTTTGCATCTACTTCGATACTTGAATACCTACTATCGCCATCAATTTCATTCCATGCAATTTCGGCTGCACAAGAAGAGAATAAACTTCCTTGATCACATCCGGACATAGTGGCGCCAACAATAACTTCCAGTCTCTCGTCCTTGGAAACGGTAAATTCATCCCTTGTTCCAACATCGATTTCGAATAATTCATAATCAAAATCATCGCAACTACTAGTAATACTAGAAACACAAGCTTCGTTGCTTAAAGATGCAGTACCAATCTGAGATCCTGAGGCTTTTAGAGTAATCGTCCACTCAACATTAGAACCACTCGGCCCGGATGCCTTGATGAATAAATACAATGGAACATAGTAATTCGCTTGGCTACTTGAAGAGCGGGTCTCGAAAGCCAAAGAAGAACGTAATTTTGGTGTTGTAAAAGATTGAGTGGTGTCTAAAACATCTCCCGTTTTTTGGCCTCCTTCATCAGGAACTTTAGTTGTTATTGAGCCGTCTCCTCCTCCAGAATCATTAGAGGACTCTTCGGCGAAATATAACCTATACAGATTCGTATCTTGAGATGCATAATAATTTACCTCAGCAGTATCTTTTTCTTCTAAATTTGAGTCAAATGGAGAATAAACTGGTGCTAAAAGTAACATTACTAGAAAAAGTGCTATTCTAGTACTCTGAAGAGATAAAATCGATGAGGGACTATTAGCCACGGTCTCCGGGCATATTCAAAATGTTAAAACGTTCGGGAAGTTAGTACGCCATATGCATCGTAAATTGGAGTAAATTATCAGTTCGATTCAAAGCAAGAAGCCTCGGCGGTATGCTTGCTGGGATACCCGAGCGGTCAAAGGGGCCGGACTTAAGCTCCGGTGGCAAGGCCTTCGTGGGTTCAAATCCCACTCCCAGCACCA
>PCAI01000003.1 GCA_002731195.1 Methanobacteriota archaeon
ATATCGTATCATTGCTGGGTATTGGACTGAGTGTAGATTATTCGCTGTTTATAGTAAACAGATTCAGAGAGGAGTTAGGTAGAGGGCATGACAAGCGGATCGCTATCGCAATTACTAGCGCGACCGCGGGAAGGGCAATTCTATTTTCAGGCCTCACAGTAGTTGCAGGCCTGACCGGAATGTTGTTCTTCGATAATACTGGACTGCCATCACTGGGATGGGGTGGCATTTGTGCAACTTTGGTAGCGCTCACTTCCTCTGTCATTCTACTCCCATCTATACTTGCAATACTCGGAGATAGGATTAATTATGGAAGAGTTCCTTTGGGCCTCAGCACAGATATATCTGATGATGGTTTCTGGTCTAATTTGGCTAGAAGGGTTATGGACAAACCGTTCTCGTTTTTGATTCCCTCCGTTCTAATTCTTTTGATAGCAGGGGCTCCGTTTCTTCAAGCAGAGTGGGGCATCACCTCTTGGAAGACTTTGAGCCCGGATAATGAAGCCAGAGGCGGCATGGAGTTTACGGATGAAAATTGGCCACAGGAAGTTTCGAACACCGCTCTAATTGTTTATGAAATTCAACCTGGCACAGATGTGTTTTCTGAAGAAAACATCCGAAGTCTTCACGCATTTTCTAAAGATATATTGTCTATCGAAGGTGCCAATTATGTCTTCACTTACGCACACTTTAACTCAAGTTGGACTGAAGACGAGGTCGTTGATTTCTGGGATGATTCAGCTTATAACGAATTATCGACAGATGAGGCAATGGTCCTTGAAATGGAAAGAGGATTCTACGCTGATTCGTCTGTTGGAGATGGAGTAGTTCTCATACAAGTAGCCATCGAGGGAGATCAAAGTAGCGAGGCGTCGAGAAAGGTCGTTCAAGAGATAAGGGGTTTGAATGAGAAAGAAAGTCAGTTTGGGGGTGTTTCGGAGGTCAATGTTGCAGGTTTCGCAGCATATAACCAAGATGTCTTAGATGCTGTTAAGGAGAATTTGCCAATTGCCATGATATTCATACTGACTTCTAGCTACCTGCTAATCTTCCTACAGGTAAGATCAGTGATTCTGCCTCTGAAAGCCCTCGTGATGAATATACTATCAGTAAGTGCCTCTTTCGGAATATTGGTATGGATATTCCAAGAGGGGAACGGAGCGGAGTTACTCAATTTCACTCCTCAGCCCATAGATCCAACCACGCCTGTGATGATTTTCGCTATTTTGTTTGGACTAAGCATGGATTATGAAGTACTGATGCTCTCCAGAATCCACGAAGAATGGGAGAGAATAGGTGACAACACGATGGCTGTAGCTACTGGGCTACAAAAGAGCGGTCGAATAATCACATCTGCCGCTCTAGTCATGGTCACCGTCTTCTCGGCCTTTGGATTCTCATCGGTTTCGCTTATGATGCAATTCGGCTTCATGCTCGCGCTCGGAGTGGCTGTCGATGCGACTATTGTTCGTGCATTGGTTGTTCCTGCAACGATGAGATTAATGGGCAATTTGAACTGGTGGTCACCTAAATGGTTACAAAGAAATTCAGATTGACTTGAAAATAAAATCAATCGTTCTGAAGAATAATTTAGTTTTACATGTGATTAATTATTGCTTCTCCGAATGAAGAGCAGGAGAGGAGTGTGGCATCATCCATCAATCTTTCAAAATCATATGTTACTGTTTTTGCAGAAATGGCCCCCTCCATGCCTCTGACAATTAAATCTGCAGCTTCATACCAACCCATATGACGTAACATCATTTCAGCAGACAATATTAATGATCCTGGATTAACTTTGTTTTGACCAGTATATTTTGGGGCTGTGCCGTGAGTTGCTTCAAATATTGAAATTCCAGTATCATAATTTATATTTGCACCAGGTGCAATTCCTATTCCGCCAACTTGGGCTGCTAATGCGTCTGATATATAATCTCCATTAAGATTCATGGTAGTTAAAACACCATATTCTCTTGGCCTTGTTAAAATTTGTTGTAGCATTGCATCTGCAATTACATCTTTGATAATAATTTGATTAGCGGTTTTTGGATTCTTAATAGTACACCACGGGCCACCATCTAGTTCAACCGCATCAAATTCATCTTTAGCTAACTGATAGCCCCAATCTCTAAACCCTCCTTCTGTAAATTTCATTATATTTCCTTTGTGCACTATGGTAACATTTTTTTTATCTTGTTCAATTGCATAATTAATCGCTGCCCTAACTATCCTATGAGTCCCTTCTTTACTAATTGGTTTGATCCCTATGCCGCTGGTTTCTGGAAACCTTATTTTGTCTACGCCCATTTCTTCTTGTAAAAAATCAATCACCCTTTTCACTTGTGGACTACCTGCTTCCCACTCTATTCCGGCATATACATCCTCACTATTTTCACGAAAAATTATCATATCAACATCTTCTGGTGATTTGACCGGGCTTGGCGTTCCTTCATACCACCTAACTGGTCGGACACACGCAAACAGATCTAGTTTTTGACGAAGGGCGACATTAAGACTCCTGATTCCTCCTCCGACGGGCGTTGTAAGTGGGCCTTTTATCGAAATTAAACCAGACCTCATTGCTTCTAATGTCTCTTCTGGTAGCCATTCTCCGGTTTTATCAAATGCTTTTTGTCCCGCTAAAACTTCATGCCAATAAATCTTCTTCGACTTAGAATATGCTTTTTTTACTGCTGCATTAACAACATCAATCATTACAGGAGTGATATCTATACCTATTCCATCACCTTCGATATAATGAATAATGGGGGTATCAGGAATAGATAATTTTCCATCTTGCATAGTAACTTTATGGCCCTCTGTCATATATCTCATATAGGCCACAAGCCTGTCATTGAAGAAGCCAACCCTCATGACCTAGTTTATAGTGGCCATAATTATGAAGGGGACAGTTCGATGGGTCGAAGATAAAACAATGGAAGGTATTACTGAGGGAGGTAAGAAATTTGGAATCTATGGTAAAGATTATCCAAGTCCTATGGAAATGCTGTTACACGCACATGCTGCTTGTTCATTCATTGACGTTATAGGTGGATTAAAAGACCGTATGGAAAACATAAATGAAGCATGGATAGAAATAGAAGGTACCAGAAAAGAAGTGGTTCCTAGGACGTTTGAATCTGTCCATATGAAATACATAATAAATGGAAATGTGCCAAAAGAATTAGTCAATAGAATAATAGAATATAGTCATGAAAAACTTTGTTCAGTGGGGATTATGTTAACAGGTTTTGGTATGAAATTAACATGGGAACTTGAAATTAATAAAATATGATTCGGCGCTCGTAGGAAAAGATGAAAAATAACAATAATGACATAATTTAGACCTAGTTCTTCCTCAATCATTAAACACCCTCTATCAGGAAGAGAAAATCCCGCACGTAGNGCAATGCAGAAATTNGACATTCAAATGATAGGAGGAGTATATAATGCAGTCGAAGATAAAAAANGTCAATTCAGAATCAGAAGAAGAAAGTGGGATGATAATTGAAAGAAGATTTACTGCAGCTGGCGAAGACCCTTTTGGTTCATTTAATTGGATTGAAATGGATGTAGAAATTAGAAATCCTGATGGGTCGATGGCGGAATCTATCCAAGGAGTAAAACTTCCTTCAGGGTTTTCTGGAGTCCCTGGGAAAGTTCTAGCACAGAAATATTTGCGTAAAGCAGGAGTTCCTCTCTATCTCCGAAAGGTGTCTGAAGATAATGTGCCTGTTTGGCTTCAAAGAAGCGAGCCCGATCATGAAAAGCTTCAAACTGTTGAGAAAGAAAAAAGATGGGGTGGAGAAACCGATGGAAGGGATTTATTCAGAAGACTAGCTGGAACATGGACCTATTGGGGTTGGAAGTATGGTTATTTTGCAAGTGAAGCCGATGCCTTAGCATATTTTGATGAAATGTGTTATCTAATAGCAAGTCAGAGATCTGCACCAAATAGCCCTCAATGGTTCAATACTGGGTTACATTGGGCATATGGCATAGAAGGCCCGGCCCAAGGCCACCACTATATTGACCCTACAACAGGAGAATTGAGTTTGTCTTCCAATGCTTATGAGCATCCTCAGCCTCATGCCTGTTTTATTCAGTCAGTATCTGATGAATTAGTAGGCGGTACTGGTTCAATAATGGGATTATGGAATAGAGAGGCTTTATTATTCAAATATGGTTCAGGAACTGGTTCAAACTTTTCTAGTATTAGGGGGAAAGATGAACCCCTGTCTGGAGGTGGGAAATCATCTGGTTTGTTGTCTTTCTTAAAGATAGGAGATAGGGCGGCTGGTGCTATAAAATCTGGTGGAACAACACGTAGGGCTGCCAAAATGGTAACTCTTGATCTCGATCATCCAGATATCGAAGAATATATTGATTGGAAGGCTAGTGAAGAAGAAAAAGTATCTGCACTTGTAATTGGTAGTAACATACTACAAAAGCATGCCAATTCCATTATGGGAAAAATTTGGGAACATGATGATGATTCAACAAGATTTGATCAAGGTACAAATATACCACTAAGAAAGGCCATGGTACAAGCAATAAAGGATAGTGTTCCTCAGCCACATATTCAAAGGATTATTGACTTAGCAAAACAAGGATGGAAGGGTGTTGATTTCGATGTTCTAGATACTGATTGGCAAGGAGAGGCATATATGACGGTGTCTGGTCAAAATAGCAATAATTCTGTTAGAGTTCCTAATGAATTTATGGATGCAGTGAAAAATAAGGGAGATTGGAATCTTTATTACAGAACTGAATTAGACAAAGCAGAAGAAGAAGGGCGTGCACCAGAGCCTTGCAAAGTACTAGATGCTGGTGAATTATGGGACAAAGTAGCATACACTGCGTGGGCATGTGCAGATCCTGGAGTACAATTTGATACAACGATTAATGAATGGCACACATGTCCAGAAGGAGGTAAAATAAATGGTTCTAATCCTTGTTCTGAATATATGTTCCTTGATGATACCGCATGTAATCTAGCGAGTATAAATCTTCTAAAATATTATGATATGGGGACGCAGTCATTCAATATAGAGGATTTTCGTCATAGTGTTCGTCTATGGACAACAACATTAGAAGTTAGTGTCTTAATGGCGCAATTCCCTTCAGCAGAAATTGCTCAAAGATCTTATGATTATAGAACATTAGGATTAGGTTACTGTAATATTGGATCTTTGTTGATGCATATGGGAATACCATACGATGATGAACGAGGATATGCTATTTGTGGGGCTATGACTGCAATAATGTGTGGCGAGTCGTATGCCACTAGTGCAGAAATAGCATCAATATTGGGTCCTTATCCAGATTATGAAAGGAATAAAGAACATATGCTCAAAGTTATGCGTAATCATCGGAGAGCTGCTTATGGTACAGAAGATGTAGAATATGAAGGATTGACGGTTACTCCAATGAGTATAGATTCGAAAAAATGTCCAAAGGATTTATTGGAAGCCGCTCGTAATGCGTGGGATGTCGCGTTAAGAGAAGGCGAGGAACACGGATATAGAAATGCACAAACAACGGTTATTGCTCCTACTGGTACAATAGGATTGGTAATGGGTGCAGATACAACCGGAGTAGAGCCTCAGTTTTCTCTGGTACAATACAAAACATTGGCTGGAGGGGGTTCATTGAGGATTGTAAATAGTGGAGTTCCCAATGCACTGAAAAGACTTGGTTATAGTGATAATGAAACAATTGAAATTGAAGAGTATATCACAGGTACTAAAACTTTGAGTAATTGTCCACATCTTTCTGGTGAAAGGTTAACCAGTCTAGGATTAGATGCAGCCACAATAAAGAAATTAGAAGATAGTTTTGGTGATGTATTTGATATCCGTTCTGCCTTTTCTCCAACAATACTAGGTGAAGAGGTTTGTAAACAAACATTAGGTATGAGTCAGGAAGATTATGATAATCCATTCTTTGATGTTTTAACTCATATAGGATTATCATCTGATGAGATCGATACTGCCAATGATTATGTATTTGGATATAATATGATAGAAGGGGCTCCTGGTCTAAAAGAAGAGCATTTGGCTGTATTTGATTGTGCTACTCCTTGTGGCAAATATGGTAAAAGATCTATTGATTGGAAAGCGCATGTTATGATGATGGCTGCTGCGCAGCCATTTATTTCTGGTGCAATATCCAAAACGATTAATATGCCTTCAAATTCAACTGTTGAAGAAATTAGAGATGCATACAATCTAAGCCATTCAACAATGAATAAAGCCTGTGCGGTCTACAGAGATTGTTCTAAATTATCACAACCATTAATGAATCAATTAGTTGATTCCAGTGCAATGGAAGAGGAAGAAGAGATTGAAGAATTAGTAGTTACAAAAATGGTTGAAGAAGTAGTAAAAGTTCTCCCAATACCCGAAGCTGAAGCAAAACCAGTGGCACAATCAATGGTGAATTATATTGCTACAAGGAGGCAGTTGCCCAATAAAAAGAAAGGTGATAATATAAAAGCAAGAATTGGCGGGCATAGTGTTCGTTTAATTACAGGAGAATATCCAGATGGTGCACTTGGAGAAATTATTTTAGTAACCTCAAAAGAAGGTGCTGCATGGAGAGCTATGTTAAATCAATTTGCAATAGCTGTTTCTATTGGATTGCAGCATGGTGTGCCTCTTGAGGCCTTTGTAAAGGTGTTTACTTTCCAAAAATTTGAACCGAGTGGGATGGTTGAAGGCGGCAGTGGACGAGTCAAAATGACTTCTAGTTTAGTAGATTGGATTTTTAGAGAATTAGCAATTGAATATGCAGGTAGGGATGACTTGGCCCATGTTGCAGTAGAAGAGTCGGATTTTGACCCTTATTCAATAAGCAAACCGGAAATAAGTGATTTAGGAATAGTAAGAAATCAGGGAGAGAAGAGAGAGATTCAGTATACTCTAGACTCAGTTTCAAATCTAGAAAATAAAGATATGAAAGAAAGAAGAATAGCAAGAGAAAGAGGATATACTGGAGATATTTGTGCATCTTGTGGCAGTAGTCAAATGCGTCGTAATGGAACCTGTCTAAAATGTGATGCCTGTGGTGAAACTACTGGTTGCTCTTGAGAAAAGATACCTGCTATCTAAATAAGATAGAATATGTACAGCCGCATATGCCCAGTGGTGTTGATGTGGTGATTCCAACATTTCGAAGACCAGAGGCATTAACAAGATGTTTGAAATCATTAACTGAACAAACTATTGCCCCTAAATCAATTGAAGTTGTTGATGATTCAGAGACAGATTATGGCCCTGGTATATCAAGGAATAAGGGATGGAGGAAAGGGTCTTCAGATATTGTAGCGTTTCTAGATGACGATTGCGTTGCGCCCTCAAATTGGATAGAGACAATATTGAAATTATTTGAAAATAATGATGATATTGGAGGCATTGAGGGTGCAATGACAACCGAAGATGAAGGGGGTAATATAATCCCATATAATCCACCTAATAGATTCAAATGGGATCGTTTCAAAACAGCCAATCTAATAATAAAAAGAAAGGCTTTAGAAAAAGTAAACGGATTTGATGAAAGATATTATCTACATCGGGAGGATACAGATTTGGCGTGGAAAGTTATTGATGCAGGATTTCCAATAGTTTGGTCTTCAGAGTGCATAATGCACCATCCAGAACCGATTGGATCTCATGGCGGGATATATGGTGGATACCCTGGATCTGAGCAGTTACTTTACAGATGTAATCCAAAAAAATATGTTGAAAGTGCGGCGGGCCTTATTTCCATAACTAGTCTTAAGAGTGGAGATTTGTGGAAACTCCAGAGGAATTTGAGAATGAGTCATGAGCCAAATAATGTTAAGCCATTAAGTAGATTTGAGTCTTGGAAATTATGGACTAAAGCTTGGTTTGTTGCTATGTTTTGGTTGGTACGAAAGAACACTGTCGGCGAACCAAAAAATGTTGGTAAGAATTTAAGATTATAATTAATTTATCAATACCGAAGGAGGTATAAAATCTTCAATATTGTCAAAAAAATCTATATCTTTATTAAAAAAATTTTTTATTTTTTCTTCTATTTCGGGAGATATTTGTTCCTTTTCTTTAGGAACATATTTCCATCCCATTCTTCTTATTGGATCAAGAATTATTTTACGAATATTTCTACTTGGTATGAATATTCTCACAATCGTAAATACAAACTTAGGAGGTCTGCGCAGAAATTTTCTTAGAGGATTATTGGATAATTTCCCTCCTTGATTCTTTATAGAAAGGTTATGTGGCATTTTTGTTTGATCTAAATCTAGCCATTCACATAAAGAATCTAATACTTTCTTGGGATTATTTGCAATAGAAGATAATTTGATTACTTTTACCCTTTCCACACCCAAGTTTTCTATCCATGAATTTACAAAGTTGGAATATTGAGGATATGTTAAAAATGGCCATGTATCTGGTTTTTCTATATTAGCTTCCCAATCTTCTTTTTCAATCATCTCTATTAATTCTTGAAAGGAAACATCATAATCAATACCTTTATTCATCTCTCCGTGCCAAGAAATCAATAAATCAACAGGGTTTCTTAAAGTTATTATAACTCTACTATCAGGAAGAAGATTTGTTACGGAATCTAGGGCTTTAGAAGAATATAAATGCTGAGGGGATTTATCTATTATCCATTTCTGATTTTTATAATTATCCATATTTATTTCATTTGGGAGTAACAATGTACCGATAGGTTTTGTTGGACTATAGGGATGGTCTGCAATTCCTCCCAGTAAAAAACCACTTTCAGAAGCAGAAATTGGCATATGAGCCCATGGATGGTATATTTCTGGGTGTTGCCGCATCCAGTATAATAGAGATGTTGTTCCACATTTAGGGGCTCCAACCAATAATAAATTTGGAATCTTGGTGATTGATTGCATGTTATCCTATGGAGTCCGATAACATGTGGATAATAAGAGGATATGTCATTATTGATTTATTTTATGATTTATTTGTTCTATCCAATGTTTGGTTGAAAAATTGGTTATTTTTTCAAATAATTTTAGATCTTCTATAACTATTTCAGAACAGATGGCATAATTATTTTTTGTTATTTTGTTAATGTTTTTCTCTTTACTTATTATAGATTTGGCGTATATATTGATATCTTTTGCTTGTAATTTTTTAACTATTGGATTTTTAATTAAATCTGGTATTAAAGAAAATACTTTCTGAATTGTTTTACCAATAATTGAAAGTTCCCTCCGATTTTTTGCTGCATTGGCATGTTTAGACATATCAATATCATAATTATATGTGTCCATATCTAGAAATTTGTCAATTTCATGCAAAACTATTTTGGGTTCTGTTTTCATTCTATTAGATTCGATAATAAAAAAATTCTCAAGTGGGAAATATTCTAACCACCTTTTCATTGATTTGCCATATAATGTATCCTCTCTAAGTCTTTCATCGTCCCATGCAAGGGAAAAATTTGACCAATCTGCGTTATTTTTGATATCTGATCTTGTGTCAATAACCATACTCCAATGACTAAATGTACGAGAAACTGGTTCTCTTACACAAAGTATAAATTTCAATTTAGGAATTTTGTCATATATTCTCTTTGGAGACAGAGGACATGCGAAAGTATGCACTGAGGCATCTATACGAAATAAGTCATTTTTGAAATACTTATCATAATCTTCCCAGTTAGGTTCAACATTGATTCTGTCGAATGTTCCCTTATGTGAGGCTATGAGATTAGGTTCTTTTGGATTTGTTAATTCTATAGTAGGATTTTGATTTAATGTATTTGCTAACCAAGTAGTTCCTGCTTTAGGAACTCCAACAATAAGTGCATCAATTATACTCATATAATATCCCTCAAAAAATGCCCATAGGAGTTCCTACACTACATGCGAGTAGGACCGTCTGTATCAAAAGTATGTTGTCATGTGAGTGTTCATGGAGGATGTTGGCGGTTATCGTTTGATTTGGTTTCAACATCTTCACAAAGCTGCAGGAACACTAATTGTTAACATGGCTAAAGCAAATAACGAAGTTTTACATAATCCACACAATAATGGCAATCCATCTGACATCAAAGGCAGTACTTTACCACTTTGGGAATATGATGAATCAAGACTTTTGGATTTTATTAATAATTGTGAAGAAGAAGGGGTCACCTTTGTTGCTTCTGAATTTGGCGCACCTAATTTTAAGACACTTTCCAGCGATCCAAGAGTTAAGTTAATGACATGTTTTAGAGACCCTTGTAAGAGAATAATCTCAAATCATAATTATGACTATTATTCAGGTTATACTGAAAATCATGAATTAGAGAGTTTTTTAAAAAAAATAAATATATTTACATCGGATAATTATTATGTTAGGATTTTTTCCAGAATGGATAGTTTTCCAGATAAAAAATTAACTAAAGAAGATTATACTAATGCTATCGAAAATATTTCTAAATTTGATATATTAATTAATGCAGAAAGTGAAAATATAGGAGAAAGATTAGAAAAGGAATTAAATTGGAAAAAAATTAAAGTTGACAAACATGGAACATTTGGGAATAAATGGAAAATGATTAGTATGATTAAAAAGTTTCAAATTAGTAAATTGATAAAATATATTAGAAAAGAAAAGCTAGATTCAAACCTAGTAAATATAGAGAATAAATATACACTGGATTACAAATTTATGAAAGAATTATTTGATTATTAATACTCTAGATTTTTGATTTAAGTTCATCTAATTTTTCTTGTAAATTTTTATCACGCATTCCTATCCACCTATAAAGTTCTAAAAATGATTTTTGATCCTTGTTAAAAATTTTTGTTGCAGTACTGAGATATGATGACAAGCTTGATTTGCCTTGATCTGTGATGTAACTAACTAGTTTGGAACGTGAGGTTTCATCACATTTAATCCATAAATCTGGTAAAATATTAATTTTATCTGTAATATCTTGATTTAAATATTCCATTATACTATTATTTACCAATATTTGTAATGCCTTTTGATCACCATTCTGAATTACAATTGGTGCTCTTAGATAGTATTCTTTTTTATCAAATCTGATTATGAATCCAAGAGCTGAAGTTGCAAGTACGTGTGTTTTTTGATCTGAATCGATTAATAACCAATCCAAAAGTGATAAAGTAAATTTTGGGTCTTGAGAATATATTTTTGGTATAATTGATGCTAGGCTCCTTCTTATTGATGGTTTTGAATTTGAATCTATAGACACAAGAATCTCTTTTGATTGGTTTGGATAGTCTGACATTAATTGTACTGTGGCCTGTATCAAAGATTCTTCTTGTTCGTCCTCAAGATGGTTTAAACTAAGATTAATCCTTGAAAATAAATCTAAATGATTTGCTAAAGAGGGGAATGTACTAAGGCTATGGATCCAATAAGGAAGTATGTTTTTTGAGGAGGATTTGGATATTGAGAGATAATCTAAAATAATATTTACAGCCAAAACTCCAGAAGGATGTGGTGTGTAATCCTCAGAACTTACATACTCTTTTGACGGATCCCATGCAATATGATGAGGCCCAGACGGATTTGATTTAGGCCTGAAGTTTGGAGACCTAGCCATAGAAATCGAGATAATAAAATTGAAGCAATAATCTCTACAAATTTTTGAAGCTTCGTAGCACATTCCTATCAGAATGGAAATTGCAAAATACCATCTGTCTGTATCCGGAGAGATTTCATCTAATGCGGCATTAAACCAATCATTAATTTGTAAAATTATTATTCTTCGTGATATTTGATTAATATTTTTTAGAGCCCATTTCTCTCTTTCCATTTGAGGATTAAGATGTCTTTTTACATACATGGGCTCTAAAATTTCAATTACTTCTGATAATTTTGAATTGAAGCCGGCTTTATCAACTGAAAATAAGCCCAATATCTGAGAAGATAATATGGGTATTGATTTAGGATACTGAGCAGGAAAATCTGGTAATTCAAGAGGAGGATTTGGTAAAAATCCATTTTCAAAGGAATTATTTACATATTTTTCTAATAACTCGGTACAATTTTCCCAAATTAAAACACTGTATTCACGGCGAACCATGAAGTCACCATTTAAATCTCTAATTCAATGTTTAAATTTTGAATTAATTCCTTGTAACGATTACGAATTGTTACTTCAGTAACTCCTGCTACCTCTGCTACTTCTCTTTGGGTTCTTCTTTTCCCACATAGAACGCTGGCAATATATATTATTGAGGCGGCTATTCCTGTAGGGCCTCTGCCACTAGTTAATTCTCTTTCTTGTGCGGCAGCAATTAACTCATATGCTTTAGCCTGTACTTCTGCATCTAAATCTAAACCAGAACAGAAACGAGGGATATAATCTTCTGGTTTCGTTGGAGGAATTTTCATTTTCAATTCCCTTACCATAAATCTGTATGTACGGCCTATTTCCTTTCTTCCTGTCCTGCTGGCTTCACCGATTTCATCCAAAGTACGTGGATTAGAACATTGGCGACAAGCTGCATAAAGACTTGCTGCGGCTACGCCTTCTATCGATCTACCTCTAATCAATCTAGCCTCAACTGCTTTTTTATAATTAACAGCTGCTGCCTCTCTTATTGATTTTGGTAAATCTAAACGGCTGGCCATTCTATCTAATTCAGCTAATGCCATGGCTAAATTTCTCTCTGTAGCGTTACTTACACGTGATCTTTTTTGCCATTTTCTCATACGATAAAATTGACTCCTATATCTACTAGAAATAGATTTACCAGAATAATCCTTATTTTGCCAATCAATATCTGTCGAAAGTCCTTTATCATGTAACATAACTGTCATTGGAGCACCTGTACGGGCTCTTTGATCTCCTTGTTCTGGACTGAAAACCCTCCATTCTGCTCCTTGATCAATAACGTTGTCTTCAAGAACTAATCCACAATCTTGGCAGATAAGTTCTCCTCTGTTTTCATCTTTAACTAAATTTCGACTTGCGCATTCTGAACACTTAACAGTGTCTTCAATAAGATCATTTGCCATAATATCACACCATCTTTCCTAGGAAAGGTAAAATACTCCGAAAGCGCATTATATTTAAGTCTGACAGTAAATATATCATTGATTTGGGATTTATTTTTGAAGGAATTTGATACTTAGTTATCAAAAATCATGATATAGACCCAGAGCATGCCAAAGGATACGGAGGAGAGAGAAATGTTGGAAGAGCAATGGCCTCCGAAAAAAATATCTCTTACAAAAGGTAAAAGAGTCTTATTTCTAACTAAAGATTTGGATTTAATATCAAAACAGTTGTATGATGGCCTCAATCTTAAGATGGAAGATTTGAGTCCAGACGATTTACTAGATGATATTAATACTGATGTTATGACTCCTGCTTGGGTATGTTTTGATTACGAACCAGCAAAAATTGCTGAAAATGCATATGCTGGTTTGATGTGTGCTGGAAGAAGAGTTTTCGAAGAACGTGCCTTGATTGATGGTGAATTTGAAGTAATTGTGTCTGGGCATAGAAAAGGAACTGGTTCAAGCAGAGAAACTGCTCCTCAGTGTGAAAGATGGTCTGGAATAAGATTAGTAATTGCTGCATCTTTTGCGCCCATTCACGAACGAAATAATATAAATTTGGGTCAATTAATGGGAGATTACACGATTTTAGAAAGATTACAAAATGGAGAATCAATAGATTTGTCGGAATTTACATCAAAATATGATCCGATAACTCGATTAATATTAGAGAATGGAGGGATTTTACCTTTTGCAAAAAAAATGAATGATGGCGATATTGTGTTGCCAGAATCTGCAACCACAAAAAGGCCGATGACAATGGCAGAAAAGATAATTGCAAAAAAAATGATAGGGGACGATAAAATTGAGAAGTTTGTGAAGCCAGGTGATGCTGTATTAGCATCTGTGGATGGAGGTTATTCGCACGAATTTACTACAGCGCAGGTACATGCCTTCCTCAAAGAAGAGTATGGAGACAATTATTCAATCCCTAATCCAATAAAGTTTGCAGTTTTTGAAGATCATCTTCTTTATGCAACTAATGTCCCTAAATTTAGTCCACATATTGATAAAATAGAAACGTTAAGAAATATGCAGAAGATTTTTCAAAAACATACAGGAGTTAGAGATTACTCTGCGAAAGGAGGAGTAAGTCCTGGTATTTGTCATCAAGTTGCTAGAGAAGAGTTTATTGATGTTGGAGATTTTATCCAAGCAACAGATTCACACACCTGCATGGGAGGAGCAGCAAATGCTTTGACATATGGAGTTGGGTCTACTGAATATGCAAATTTGATACACAATCAATTTGCATTTGTAAAAATACCAGAAAGTATCCGATTTGAATTAGAAGGTGAGTTAGATCCTGGTTGTACGGCAAAAGATGTTATTTTACATATATTATTGAATTTTGCAGCAAAATCAGAGACGCTTGATAGAAGTATGGAATTTGGTGGGCCTGGGCTTGCAAGTCTTTCTATGGATGAAAGAGCAACACTTTGTAATATGGCTACGGAATGTAGTGCCAAAACTGGAATTTGTGAGCCTGATTCGATAACAATAGATTGGTTATTGAAAAAGAGAGACAATTTAACTAGTAAAGAGATTGAGGGATGTTTTATTTTACCTGATAAAAACGCAGTCTACGATGGAGGAATACATGTAATTGACCTTTCAGAAATATTACCTATGGTGGCTCATCCTGGAAATCCAGATAAGGGCATACCTTCCGACCCAACGAATGGCGTCTTTATAGAAGATTTAGGAGATATAAAAATAGATATTGCTTATGCAGGATCGTGCACTGCTGGAAAAGATGATGATTTTGCATACTATGCAATGGTCACTAAAGCTGCTCTAGATGCGGGTATTAAAATTGCTAATGGTGTTGAATGTTATATTCAATTTGGTTCTAAATCAGTAAAGGAATTATCTATTAAAAATGGATGGACTGAATTATTTGAAAGGGCTGGTATAAAAATTATTGATCCTGGATGTGGAGCATGTATAGGGGCTGGTCCCGGAATAAGTAATAATTCAGAACAAGTAACAGTTTCTGCTATTAATCGTAACTTCCAAGGGAGATCAGGTCCTGGGAAATTATACTTAGCAAGTCCCTTAACTGTAATGACAAGTGCATTTACGGGCAAAATATCTTCTTGGGATCCTGGGATTTTCAATTGAGTAGTTTCTGAAAAGTATTGAAACATATAATATTGGGTATTTGTCCAATTTATTTTCATGCAAAGTTAAGGGGGGTCTGCATTCTGGATAACGTAACCATAAGCAGGCCCCGTGCCAATAGGGTATTGGGAGGACCTGATGGAGGGATGATTATGAACAAAGCCGAAGAAATATCTAGTAAACAAAAACAGATTGCTGTAAGTGAATTTTTTGAAAAGAATAAGCATTTTCTTGGTTTTGATTCTTTACAAAGATCAATAATCACTGCTGTTAAAGAATCTGTAGATAATTCGCTGGATGCCTGTGAAGAAGCTCGTATACTACCAAATATTCGAGTTGAATTGAATAAGGAAAAGGGAGATAGGATTGAATTTATAACTCAAGATAATGGGCCCGGAATTCCAAGAAATGCAATTGAAGATGTTTTTGGAAAATTTCTACTAGGTTCAAGATTTCATGCTATCAGACAAACTCGAGGGCAGCAAGGTATTGGTATAACAGGGGTAGTTATGTATAGTCAGCTAACTACTGGTTCTAAGACCCGTGTCATATCTAAAATTAAAGGAGAGTCGTCGGCTGTTTTTGTTGAGTTGGGCCTAGATACTAGGAAAAATAAAGCATTGAAAACAGGAGAAAGACGTGATGTGTGGCTTGATGAAGACACGGGTGAAGAAATAAAACAAGGGTTAAGAATTAGAACTATAATGAAAGGAAAATACCAGAAAGGAAAGCAATCTGTTCACCAATATCTTAGAATGACTTCCATAGTAAATCCACATGCTAGCATTTCTTTAATAGTACGTGATAAAGATGGTAATCTAATAGATCAGGGAAATTGGCCTCGAACAACAGAACGTTTGCCGAGGGTGGTGTCTGAAATTAAGCCTCATCCTCATGGCATTCATCTTGGAACTTTGCAAAGGATGTTGCGTGAATCTAATGAAAGAAAAATGACATCTTTCTTGCGCCATAATTTTTCTGGTGTTAGTATGAGAGCTGCTAGAGAAATTCTCATAAAAGCCAAAGTAGATGAAGGAAGAGAACCTAAAAGAATTAAAGCAGATGATGCGCAAGAAATGTTAAATGCTTTTCAAAGAGTTAAGCTGCTGTCGCCACCAATGGATTGTCTTTCACCGATAGATGATTTATTAATTAAAAAGGGGCTTTCTAAAGCGATTGATTCTAGATTTGCATCTACTGTCACTAGAAATCCTAGTGTTAGTCAGGGCAATCCTTTCCAAATAGAAGTGGGTTTAGTTTTTGGAGGTGATTTAAGTGCTGATGGTCCAATAGAGGTGTTAAGATTTGCGAATAGAGTTCCACTAATGTACCAACAAGGTGGTTGCCTATTAACAAAGGCTCTAGAATCAGTTGATTGGAAAAGATATGGTCTTGATCATCCAGGTGGACGGGGTGTGCCCAAGGGTCCTGCAGCTTTACTAATTCACTTGGCATCAACTAATGTTCAATTTACTAGTGAAGCAAAGGAAGCAGTGGCCGAAAATGAAGAAGTTCATGAAGAAATAAGAAAGGCTTTATTGGAAGTTGGAAGAGGTTTGAAGAATCATCTAAAGAAAAGTTCACAACGAAAAAAGGCAAAAGAAAAATTTGAGTTAGTAAACATAATTTTACCTGAAATAGCGAAGAAAAGTTCTGAAATACTTGGACGTCCTGAACCTAATCTTGCCCCTGTAATAACTCAAATTATGAACGCTGTATTTTGTGAAGAAATATTAGGATGGGATAAGGAACGTAAGATTGCTACTTGTTCGATTAAAATATACAATTATACCGCAAGGGCAAGAGCATACACCATTTTAGCTAAATGGCCAGAAAATGAAAATACCATCATGGTCGATAATCATCGAGGAGGACGGAAGGAAGCAAAAGGCATCTGGGCTTGGAGGTTGGATACATTAAATCCCGGAACATGTACTGTTGTTGAATTTGGAGTATCAGGTTTAACAAAAGGAGACTGGGTTGATACAGACATTTTCTTTAGAGGAAATGGAGAAATAATAGGTGCAACCAAAATAGATGAGTCTTTACTCGATGAAATACGTAAATCTGAAGCTCTTATATTGGCAGAAGAGGAAATAGAGAAAGAATCTAGTAATTTAGAACCATTGATAGACAGAGCGGAAGAAAATATACATCGAGATTTGTCAGAAACTGTTATGAAATCTAAAGAGGGTCAACTTTCTTTATCTGAATGGGAGGTGGAATAATGACATTAAGAGAAACAAAAAGCAAGAAAGAAGTGATAGAAGCGTTACACGGTGTGGCTGCAGAAATGCATGATAAAATGTTGAAAGGAAAGCCTCCCGCGATGACTCTTCCTGTTAGAACAAAAAAGAATATACAATTTGATAAAAAGTTACAAGTTTATAAATATGGTAAAAATAAGAGTACGAGGGACGCAACGGCATTAAGTTCTGCACGAGTTTTATTACGTTCTTTACATATAACAGAATTTATAGAAGAAATGATTAATTCTGGAAAATCTTCAACCTTAAGAGAAATGTATTACATCTCTGAAGGATGGGGTAATGGTAAATTTGGTACTCAAAATGAAAGTAATAATCTTGCTGAAGATTTAGAAATAGTAACAAAATGTATAAGAGAGGATTTTAAATTACGTCCTGAAGAAGATGGTGCTAGAATAATTGGAAATGTTACATTTGAAGAAAAAAATCGTAAAGGAGAATGGATGAGAATAAATTGTAGAGATGATGTTGGAGATTCAGGATATGGTGTCCCCTACAATGTGGAATCTGAAAAATTAAGATTGGTAGATCAAGATATCGACTTTGTTATGGCAGTAGAAACAGGAGGGATGTTTGATAGACTTGTTGAAAATGGCTTTGATGAAGAAGCAAGATGTGCAATAATACATCTAAAAGGCCAGCCGGCAAGATCAACGCGACGTATTATGAAAAGAATGAGTGATGAATGGAAAAAGCCCATACTTGTATTTGCTGATTGTGATCCGTGGTCGTTTAGAATTTTTGCTAGTATAGCATATGGCGCCATAAAGACAGCCCATATATCTGAATATTTAGCAACAAATGAGGCGATATATTTAGGAATAACAGCGGATGATATTTTAGCTTATGATTTGCCGAGTGATGACTTAACAAAATCTGATTTAGGGGCTCTTGAATCAGAACTATCTGATCCAAGATTTGCTACAGGATGGTGGAAAGAACAGATTAATCTAATGCAAGAAATAGGGAAAAAGGCTGAACAGCAATCTCTTGCAAAATATGGTCTTGATTTCGTTACCGATACCTATTTGCCCGAAAAATTGGCGGCTTTGGGTCTGAATTACTAATTAAAAGGTTGATACAGAAGTAGTGCTTGGGATAGTTGTAGGTGGCAGTTTGCTCAAAATAGGTAAATGGTTAACGGCGTTGTCACTCGTTTTTTTATTAATGGGTACTTTATCATATTTTTATGCTGAAGATGATATGATAGAGATTTTAGATCCAGAAATTACTAATTTAGCAGAATTGGCGCCCAATACAAGTCAATCTATAGAATTGGAAAAAATGGGATTATATGTGGCTCTTCGAATTGAGGGAGATAATACTTTACCTGAATTAAAAATGATTAATAGTTCTGGTAAAGAAATTGAAGGGAGAGATGCTGTATGGTATGATTGGCCTCGAACTGGTACGGATGGTATTGTTTATGAGACTGTTAAGGTTTTTCAAAATACTGAAAATGAAGAATATATCTTATACAATGAAGGTAATACTACTCTTTGGCTTATCGATGAAACATCAAATCAAATTGATGTAATGAGTGATCCTGGTTTCATAGCCATTAGTTGTGGTTTTTGTATCGGTATACCATTAGCTATGTTGGGATTTGTGAGTTTAATAATAGGATGGAGGAGAAAATCAAAGAATCAAGATATATCTGTACATAACGAGCTTTATATTAATAAAAAGGGTGAAGAAATAAAAATTGTTCCAAATATAGAAAACATACCTGATCCATTCATGAAAGGTAATGATTTTGTTACTCGTAAAAAGAGAAATATAGAGAAGAAGGATACTTTTTGGGAAGATTGGGATAATCAAGAGTAATGATTGGGTTTTTAGAATACCAGCCACTACCCAACCATGAGTTGGTAAGTGGGTGGCAGGATTTGATGATGCTTTATCTGTACTAGAAAATTCTACAAGAAGGCAAATTTTGATGCTTCTTGTAAAAGAGCCTCACTATCCATTACAAATATCTGAATTGATAAATGTTAGTCAACAAGCAGTAGTAAAACATCTAAAAGTCCTCGAAAAAGCAGATTTTGTGAATTCGGAAATGGTTGCCTCAGAAAAGGGAGGGCCTCCTAAAAAAATGTATAAGGTAGACCAATCCTTTTCTATAAGACTAGATTTAGGGCCTGACTTATTTCGTACAGAACACAGAAGAATACCGGCCGGCGGGGCAATGAAGTTGTCAAATAGGCTTCCAAAAGAGCTAGAAGGGGTTGTTAAAAGAATGGGAACAAGAAGAAAATTAGATTTAGGAGAAGCAATAGATGTATTGGGTGAATTAGATTTAGCGTTAGAAAAAATTGATAATCAACGTGATGCTATTATTGCAATGCATCAACAAGTTAAAAAAAAGGTATCTTCAAGTGTTTCAGAGCATTCTAATTCGTACGAAGAAAGACGTTTGGCTCATGCTATTATGAATCAACCCAGAAGGCCTTTAGATCTGGATTTATTCTCGCATGGCCTCAGAATACAATCGATGGATGCGGAAGAAATGATGGAAAATTTACGAGAGCGTTTGCTAAGAGATTTTGCATCCAGCAAAGGCGATTTTGTGGCTGCTAAAAAAGGGACGCCTTTGCCTTGGTGGTTAGCAAAATAATCAGAATATGGTATCTTCATCATCGTTTTTTGACATAAGGCTTGTCTTCTCAGCAAATGCCTGTAATGCCTCTAATCTTCTTCCATACATGACATATCCTGCTACACCAATCAACGAGAATGTTGCACCAAGTATAATAGTTGGAACAGAATATCTGGCTACTACATCAATTATTACATCTCCAGTTCCAAAAGTTGAGCTTAATTCACCGCCTGGTATTCTCATAATATTATTTGTTTCATCAGTTTCAACTATATCATTATCTGCATCTACAACCACAACTATATCATGATTTCCTGCTTCAACCATATAGAGCAACGTAATAGGATCTGGGTTTTCCAATCCTCCGTCACCAATAGGCATGATTGCTTTGATAATTTGCCTGTATACTATATTATTTTCATCGCAACCATTTTTCTTGATGCTATTTGGAGATTGGTCTTTACAAAGTATCACATTGACATCTGTTGCATGTGCATTACCTCTATTGACTATTTTTACACTAACAGAAAGCATCTCTCCTATTGCTCCCTTTTTGGAACCTGTTGTAACTTCTAGAATTTCTAAATCAGGCGCTCTTAGACGTAATTCCAGTATTTGCTCATTAGTATCACAATCTGGTCGATAATTATCGGGAATACCGTCTTTATTGCTATCCAAAGTACAAGAATCTTCCCAACCAGGTGTTTCGTCATAATCTCCATCATTAGCAGATGAGCCGAACATTGAAATTGCCTTTATACCAATTTCTCTATTTTGTAACGCTGCATCAGGTGCTATAGATACAATGACAACTATTTGAAGAGTAGTATATGCTTCCATTATTGGTAAAGTTAATGCTCCTGTTTGAGCAGAAAGATAGCATCCTTCTGAAGGAATTGGTTCAGATAATGTTAGAAAATCGGGAGCTTGTCCTAAACATAAGTTTTCTACTGGGTATTCAGTATCAAACCCTTCTAAAAGAGCGAATTTGATATCCCAGTTTGAAAGTGTATTCATTCCTGGCATAACGCCCCACCCTCCTGCAGCATCAATTGTGTGATTGTGTATGGTTGGTTGATCCGGAACATTACCAAAATTTGTTACATTCAAAGTAAACCTAACTATTCTACTCGGGGCAGTGGTTTTGATTTTACTTTCTACGCTAGGGTCTAAAGTTATCCTCATATCGTGAAATTCGATAATATTAATTTTTAATGATATTACATCTCTTAGTTTAGTTCCTTCATATTCTTCTTCGCTATATACATTAAATTTAACAGTGTATTGGCCCGCTAAAGTTTTTTCTGGAACGTTGATTACTATAGGATATTCACCAGTTTCATCTCTATCCAATTCTCCAAATAGTATTCTCGGTATTTCAATATCCCATACATGTGAATTTCCATCAGAATCTATAATTGAATCTATTGTAACATCAAACCTATCGGGGCCGTTACCAAGATTCTCAATAGTTGTATTCATTTGATATGGTTGTCCCGGATATAGATCCAAAATGGTTTCTGGGACAGATGTCTCAAGATCATATCTTTGAATAATATTTGTTAAAATTACTACGGAGTCTCGTATCTTTGGTTGGCCATCTAAATGAGCTCTAACAGCAACAGAGTCCCCTAAGCCTGCTGTTGCATTATATGGAGCACACATGATTGCAGTAACAGTGTATGGAGTATTGATTTGAGACCAATATCTTGGTGCATCATCGGCTGGACCATTGCCTCCAGGGGCATTTGAAAAATCTAAATCAACTGTCCAATGATCAAATCTCCAAGTCTCTTCTGTCCAATTTGATGGTTTGTCAGGTGGTGCACCAGGGACATTAAACACTAAGTGACCGGGTGTGAAATGCTTTGTAACATCGATATCGAATTCACTACATTCTCCTGGGAGAATGTATTGTGTTGTATCTCCTACTGAAAAGACGATATTCCCTGTTGTCCTTGTTGATACGTTTATCCATAATTCCAAGACATCGAAAGTTCCCCTATCTATTGATAAAACTGGTTCCCCAGTTGACCATCCTTTGAGATATATTACAAAAGTTCCTGGATCTTGTGATGTAGGAACACTTACTTTTAGATTTTTAGTTACAGACTGTAGGGGATCTAAAGATATGGAAGTTGGGAAATCAATACCCCAACCAAATGGTAATGCCCATTCGTTCTGGCCTTCTAATGTAGAAGGATCATAAAATGCAAATGTATCATAAACATTGCCTGTGTTCTTTACAGAAACAGAAAAAATAGCTGATCTTCCTTGTTCAATATC
>PCAI01000004.1 GCA_002731195.1 Methanobacteriota archaeon
CTCAGGAAATTGGTAGTCCCTCCCGGATTCGAACCAGGGTCGTGGGATCCAGAACCCCACATGATGGACCACTACACTAAGGGACTATTGAGTTTCCGAGATGGGGTTTGTATTTCAACAAATCCGAATCCAGAAAGACTCTCAAGAATTTCTAAATCCAGCATTAATTCTCACTAGACTTTCTTTACTTGGCCGACCTTCTTCTTGACTGAGCTGCGATAATGGAGTTTCTGTCAAACCTAATGTTTCTGTTGTAGTGGGGTTACTACCATCATAATATAACAAACCTGTTACGTGTTTATCATTTCTTTCTGCTTCATGTACAGCAGACAATGCTGAAACTACATCTGAAGTATCGTGATTAGAGCCAATAGTTTCTAGCACTATCTTTGAACCATCAAATAATTCAATTTCCCTATACTGACCTTCTGGAATGTCTACTTCTTCTATGGGAGAGAAATGAGAAATATAATCAACAATATGTAATACTTCATCATTTTCTTTTACATAATTATATGATCTGTATGATTCATCATTATTAGCAAACGTAACACAAGGAGAGATGACATCTATGATAGCCATTCCTTTGTGACTCAATGCTGCACGTATCAATGCAGTAAGTTGTTTTTTACTTCCTGAGAATGATCGTGCAACAAATCCACATCCGAGATTTAATGCCATTGCACACAAGTCAATTGGATTCTGCAAATTCACTGAACCCTTTTTCTTTTTAGAACCCTTTTCAACAGTGGCACTGTATTGTCCCTTTGTCAGGCCATAAACGCCGTTGTTCTCAATTATATACACCATATCTAAATTTCTTCGTATCGCGTGCACAAATTGACCCATGCCAATACTCGCCGTATCTCCATCTCCAGAAACTGCAATGAATGCCAAATCTTTATTCACCATATTTGCGCCAGTTGTGACCGACGGCATTCTTCCGTGAACCGTATTAAAACCATGACTTTTCCCTAAGAAATATGCCGGAGTCTTTGATGAACAACCAATACCACTCATTTTTGCTATGCCCTCGGGAGGAAGTCCATTTTCCCAAGCTGCTTGTATTATGACGTTTGAAATTTGATCGTGCCCACAGCCAGGACATAAGGATGACTTACCACCTTTATAATCTGATTTTTCAAGATCTATTACATTTAATTTAACTATCGCTATTTTAATCCCTCCAGTACACTAATGATTTTTTCAGAATAAAGCCTTGCTCTTGGAGGCATGCCATCACTATATGCAACACTGTGCACTTTCTCAAGTAATGCTGTCGGTAATTCTTTCCTCAATATTCCATACAACTGTCCATCTCTATTCATTTCCAATATGATGTTATTATCGTGCCTAGAAACAAATGCCTCTACTTCAGAATGATAGGGAAGTGCCCTAATTCTACAAGTACTAACCGAAAGCCCTCCTAATTCTAGAATGTCATCAATCTCGGTAATCGTATTTTCCATTGAACCATAGAAAATAATGCCCAAATCTTTTGTTTCTTCTTCATGAAGTATGGGTTCTGGCAGGTCATCTCTGGCTCCATCAATTTTCCGTCTTAATCTCTCCATGGTTTTCTGATAAACAATTGGATCTTCGGAATAAATTCCATCTTCATCATGACCAGTTCCTCTATACAAAATTGGATCTATCCCACTTCCAGGTAAGGTCCTGTAGGGAATACCATCTCCATCTACGTCACGATATCTGCCATAATTGGGCACAGCATCCAATTCTTCTTGATTACGTATTAACTTCCCTCTGTCCATTTCTGACTCTGGATAAACAAAACCTTCTGTAACCCATCTATTCATCCCTAAATCCAAGTCACTGAAGCCAAATACCATAGTCTGATATTTCTCTGCATAATCAAAAGCTCGCCATCCAAATTCAAAACACTCATCAACAGTTCCTGGTATCAGAACAATATGCTGCGTATCGCCATGACTTGCTTCATATAGCATGGATAAATCACCTTGTTGGGTCCTTGTTGGCAACCCAGTGGATGGCCCAACTCTATTGACGTCCCAAATTACGCCAGGGACTTCAGCAAAATATGATAATCCGATAAATTCTGACATTAATGAGATCCCAGGGCCACTTGTGCATGTCATGCCTCGGCCACCTGCCCAGCCAGCTCCCAAAACCATGCCTGCTGCAGCTAATTCATCTTCTGCTTGTATCACAGCGCAAGTCATACCGCCATCTTTTGCAGTACGTAATTCGGGTAACCATTTGATAATTCCTTCTGCAACAGAAGAAGAAGGAGTAATGGGATACCATGAAAGCATATTTATTCCTCCATAAACAGAGCCAAGAGCAGTAGCTTCATTGCCATCAATCAGAAAAGCATCGGGATTTTTAGGCCTAGATTCTGCTCTAAAATCTGTTTTAATATCCCAATTCTCTGTTGCATATGCAATCCCTTCATTTATGGCTTGCATATTCATCTCAATCGCCTTTTCTTTGCCTTTAAATTGTGATTTAATTGCCTTCACAATATCCTCTGCACTTATCCCCAAAATGCATGCCAGACCTCCAACATAATACATATTAGCCATCAATTTAGCCATCTTTGGATTAATCTTTCTTGCCATCTTTGTCATAGGCATACCAAATACGAAACAATCTTCTCTATCTACTGGAAGTTTAACATCTTCATTGTAAATCACAATCGTCCCTGCTTCAAGGTTTGTTATATCTTTCTCCCATGTATCTTTGTTCATTATAATTTGAATATCTGTTTTGTCGCCAGGGGCCTGATAACCGGCTTCACTTGCACGTATTATGAACCATGTGGGCAATCCTGAAATATTGCTAGGAAATAAATTCTTACCGCTTACTGGAATCCCCATTTCAAACATTGTATGGAGGATAATAAGATTAGATGATTGAGAACCAGTTCCATTGGCAGTAGCAATATTGATTACAAAATTATTGACATTTGAACTCATCTTTTTTCCTAACTCCACTTCATCAACTGAGTAGGGCCTTACTCACTAACTTGGTTGCGGGGAAGTTAAGGCTTTAGCCATTACCATTAAGAATGCTTTTTTACTATTTTTTCTAAGTATTGTTTCCGTTGGCATTTTGAATGATTAGTTGTCCGCCCAATATAATGCCAGCATCGGAGACCCTGCAAAAAGCTTGGGATGAAGCTAATTTATCAATAGAAAATGGCGAACCAGAAAAAGCCTTAGATATTCTTAGAGATATCGCTTGGTCTGAATGTAAAAATGATACCCAAAGATCGCAAACATCACGTTATGCTGCTGACGCAGGTACTTTATGGGGTGAAATGGATGTCAATGCTCAAAAAAGGAGATGGCAAAAGGCGTACAAGAATTATAAAACTGCATTAGACTTTAATCCAAAAGACAAAGAAACAAGGCGAAGGATGAATAAATTAGCCTCAATGATGGATGAAAATGGTGTTTCCATTAGTAGTGGTTTCCAAATGTTTAGTGAAGGAAATCCTACTCCCATTGGAATTTTATCCATAGTCGTTGCAACTATGATATTCCTAACTTCTTTCAAAGTTGTCACTGAGGCCATAGATCCAGATGGAATAGGTTTATGGAATGCGTTGACTGAAGACGAATCTTCGAATCCTGTTTTATTAAATAGCACAGTCGTTTTAGAAATATCATATGTGGATTCAACCGATACACGTATTGAAGTTGATGTTGAGATTGAAATGAAACCAGATTTTGCTCCAATACATGTTGAAAATTTTCTAAAACTTACTTCCGATGGCAAATATGATAATACGGTATTCCATAGAATAATTGATGATTTTATGATACAAGGAGGAGACATCGATCACTTGGATGGAAGAGGAGGGTATGCTGGCCAATGGTTCGGCTACTGCGATGGCCAAGAAAAGAATTCATCCAATGATTGCGATTCTAGTTCTTGGACCATCCCTGATGAGACCTCAGCGGAAAATCCTGGACTTTTACATGAAAGTTGTACAATTTCAATGGCCAAAACCGCTCCTCCAAATACTGGAGGAAGTCAATTCTTCTTAATTCCAGAAGATAGCGAACCTCATCACTTGGATGGAATACATACAGTATTTGGCGAAATAGTTAGTGGTTGTAATCATGTTACTGCAATAAGTGAAGTGCCAACTACTGGTTCACAAAATCCTCCTTCAGACCCGGTCAATACTGTGCAATTGAAAAATGCATACATTATAGTTTAGTATTTTGGCGCATAGTAGGGTTAAAATTACTTTAACCTCCCGCTTAATACGAGAGCCATATGAATGATAAAAATCCATTTGATTCTTTGTCTAAGTTTGAGACTAATGATGGCACTTACTCAAATTATATGAGATTGCAAAAACTACAAGATTTAGGGCATTGTAATTTAGAAAATCTACCCTTTAGCATAAGGATACTTTTGGAATCAGCTTTAAGAAATTGTGACGGATTTTTAATTAAAGAGGAAGATGTTCTACGCATCGCCTCTTGGTCTCCTGATATGGAGCCAGAAGAAATACCATTCAGTCCCAGTAGAGTCTTACTTCAAGATTTCACAGGCGTTCCAGCTGTTGTCGATATAGCAGCACTAAGGGATGCAATGGTTGAGTTAGGAGGTGATCCTCAAAAGGTAAATCCTCAAGTTCCTGTTGATTTAGTAATTGATCATTCCGTACAAGTGGACTTCTCTGGCCTTTTCCCTGATGCCAAGGAACGTAATCTTGACATTGAATATCAAAGAAATATGGAGAGATATAAATTCCTAAAATGGGGTCAAAATTCATTGGATAATTTTCGAGCAGTACCTCCTGGAAGAGGCATTGTTCATCAAGTAAATCTTGAATGGATAGCTTCAGTTGCTAGGAGAGAAAACAATATATGGTTCCCCGACTCTTTGGTAGGCACTGATTCACATACAACTATGATAAATGGATTGGGAGTTTTAGGTTGGGGAGTTGGAGGAATTGAAGCAGAAGCAGTAATGCTTGGACAACCAATTTACATGCTTCTTCCAGAAGTTGTAGGTTTCAAATTAACAGGCAAACTAAATCCAGGAGTTACTGCCACTGATATGACTCTCAGAATAGTAGAGATGCTCCGTGAGCACGATTGTGTGGGAAAATTTGTTGAATTCTATGGCCCTGGAGTATCTAACCTCAATCTCCCAGATAGAGCAACAATTGCCAATATGGCTCCTGAATATGGGGCAACTTGTGGGTTTTTCCCTGTAGATGACAAAACTCTTGATTACATGATACTCTCAGGCCGAAGTCCCGAAAACGTAGACAATGTCAAGAGATACCTAGATAATCAAGGTTTATTCTTTAGTGAGGGCACCAAAGAACCAAACTTTACTTCTTCAATATCTCTAGATTTATCAGAAGTAAATCCTGCCATGGCAGGCCCAAAGAGGCCCCAAGACCGAGTTAATTTATTTGATATGAAAGAACACTTTCAGGATTCATTAAATGCTCCACTTGGTTATCAGGGGCATGGAATATCAAGCAATAATAACAATGACTCATCTAACATTGAAGGAACAAATGAGGATCTAAAACATGGAGATATAGTAATTGCTGCAATAACAAGTTGTACTAATACTAGTAACCCAAGTGTCATGATGTCTGCTGGTTTATTAGCGAGAAATGCTCGTTCAATGGGTCTTAAAATTAAACCATGGGTTAAGCCAAGTTTGGCTCCGGGTAGTAGAGTTGTGACAGAATATTACGATGCTGCAGGTTTAACAGAAGACTTATCTGCATTGGGCTTCAATGTTGTCGGCTACGGTTGTACGACATGCATAGGAAATTCTGGCCCACTTGACTCTAATATAGAATCTGCTATTGACAATTCCAACTTGATTGTAGGGAGTGTACTTTCTGGTAATAGAAATTTCGAAGGGCGTATTCACCAAAAAGTAAAGGCAAACTATCTCGCTAGCCCACCTCTAGTAGTCGCATATGCATTAGCAGGAACTCTTAATTTTGATTTTACTTCCGAACCTTTAGGTTTCACAGAATCGGGAAATCCAATAATGCTTGATGATATCTGGCCATCTGATGAAGAAATTAATTCAGTAGTATCGGAAGTAATAACGCCACAAATGTTTAAACAAAGATATGATGATGTTTTAGAAGAACCCAGGTGGGAATCAATACCAAGTAAAAAATCTGCACAATATGAGTGGGATAAATCTTCAACATATGTTCGCCTCCCTACTTTCTTCGATGGAATCAAAGAAACTCCCGAAGACATAGGGCCTATAGAAAATGCTAGAGTATTATTAAAATTAGGCGATTCTATAACTACCGATCACATAAGTCCCGCTGGTGCATTCCCTTCTCATGGCCCAGCAGGTAAATATTTGATAGAAAAAGGAGTTCAACCAAGGGATTTCAATTCATTCGGAAGTCGACGCGGAAATCATGAAGTAATGATGCGTGGAACCTTTGCCAATGTTAGGATAAGAAATCAGCTGGCACTGGGAACTGAAGGCGGTGTAACCACCCATTTCCCTTCAAATGAAATAATTCCAATATATGACGCTAGTGAGAGGTATCAAAATTCAAATACTCCATTGATTGTTTTAGCAGGTTCTCAATATGGGACAGGAAGTAGTAGAGATTGGGCAGCAAAAGGAACTTTGTTGTTAGGTGTTAAAGCAGTTATTGCAACTTCATTCGAGAGAATTCATCGCTCCAACCTTGTAGGAATGGGAGTTCTCCCCTTAACATTCAAAGAAGGAGAAGATGCAGATAAATTAGGTTTGGATGGTACAGAATTTTTTGATATACCAATATCTTCTACATTAGAACCCCTTTCTTGGATCACAGTTTCTGCTAGAAAGTCAGACGGCACCATCGTCAAATTTGATGTAAGAATACGTCTTGATACTTCTGTGGAAGCAGATTATTTCAGAAATGGTGGAATATTACAAACCGTATTAAGGAAATTAGCTAAAAAATAATCTAAGAGACATTTATGTTATGATACAAGTGAGGTTAGTATATGAGTGAAGAAGAAGGAGAACAACCATCACTTCCAGGGCCGCCTCCTGATCCATCTAGTATACCATCAGTAGTTAGGGCAGTGGGGAATTTAGATCTAAATAATAAAGTGGATGAATTGGGTTTCTCGAAGAAGACAGACCCAGATATTAATGCAATAATTGAATTCATAAATGAAGTCGAAATACCAGATCCATTATCTAATAATTTGTCCGGTGACCCTCAAGCAGAATCTTGGCTACAATTATTGATGACTTTGGTCGTTAGAGAACATGGACATTCTTCTCTGCCAATAAGCGCAATTGAAAAAGTGCTAGGTGAAAAAATGAATCGTGAAGGGGTAGATTTGGAAATTTTCCTAGATAGGCTTTGGATAATGGGAAGATTGGAAAGAATATATGGTGGCGCAGAAGTTCAGTATTCTCCAAATCCTAGTTGGCTAGAATCACATTAAAATATTGATTTTTATCAAATCAGAATGCAATAAGGCATAATAATAAGATGAAAGTCGGAGTAATATGATGAGAGATGATAATCAACGTGACCGCAATATCAAGAGTGGTAGAGCAATAATGCTAGTTCTTATTATGGTATCTTCAACACTTGTTACTTTGATTCCTTCTGTGTATGCATCTCATACTACCCAGTATGCTGTCCAGAGAGATCCATCAGCTATAGCCATAGGCGATCTAGATTGTGACGGAGATAATGACATAATTGCTGCAAGTACTATGGGGCATTTCATTAGCGTACTTTACAATGATGGGTTTGGTAATGCTGAAAGCACACCAACAGGTACCTTTGCGGATAGACAAGATATATACATATCAAACAATGATACTCGTCGTGCTGGATTCAGAGACACTGCTGATGGCACTAGGGCCGAAATAGCCGATGTTGATGGTGATGATGTTAATGATATAATATACTATCAACAAAATATCAGATTCGTTGGCGAATCATTCGTCAGGCCAGCAAATCTTACTGTACTCAAAGGAGTTTGTGATGATCGTGTTAACCTCTGGGAAGATATGGCCTCAATTACGGTCACTAATCCTTATCTTTTAGATTTGGACGTTGGAGACATTGACGGAGATGGTAATGCTGATACCGTTTTCGTTTCTCAAGATAGTACAGGCGCTAATCAGTATATCCAAGTTTATATGGGTCCAGACTACACTCTTCCCATTAATCAACAGAATATTCCCGTACCTCTTACGAACGGAGTTTACACGGATGTCATGTTAGGTCATTGGGGGGAAACTGTACAAACTAGCGGCACACCAGGTATTCCTTCTACGGACTGTGAAGACCTAGATCTCTGGCTACTTCGTACGCCTCCATTTAATGTAGGAGTCGGGTACTCTGTAGGACATTTTGATAATATGACAGTTCTAGAATTCAATTGTTTACCAACTGCTGGTAATGTATTTTTCTCTAATCCTATGGATCCTTCTGCACAAGGTATGCATGAGTTCAAATTAGATGCAGAACATAATTATCCACTTTATGGTATTGATATAGCCGATACTACGCCTGATGATGAGGATAATGAGATTGACCTAGTCGCAGCAATCGATGGGATAGAAGGTAGAGTAAATTATGCTACTAGATCAGGAAATACCTGGAATACACAGAATTATGTGAATGAACTAGGAGATTATCTTGGGGCTTCACTAACTATTGCTGATGTTAACAGGGACGGTGAAATGGATTTCTTCATACCTACTGAATTAACCTTGGAAATTATACAAGATTCCTCTGCTCAAAATCAAACATATCTAAGTTTAGAAAATCTGAGGGCTACAAATACTGTAGAAATAATACTTGCTAACCCTGATGGCCCCGGCTATCTTCCATCACTCTCATTTGATGTTGGAAGACGGCCTAGCGTTGCAATTCCTGGGCAATTACAAGGGGGAGAAGACAGTGCTCTTGAAATTGTTATAGGTCAGAGGGATTACGCATATAGATTTGCAAATAATGCAATGTGGCTCGATACTCAAGGATGGCCAGGTGCTGGAGATTATTTATCAGTTCTAACTTTGGATAATTTTGACCTAGGAATAACTGGTGTGTCTATTGAACCGGCTTCTGTAGATCCTGCAACAGGTCTAGCAATGCTTGGAGAAGGAAATAGATGGGTTAATGTTACACTGAGAAACACAGGCCTTAATGCAATTGCCAGTGGTAGTGTTGATATCAATCTTGAAGTCAAAGAAGTACTTGGAGGAGAAGATACAATAGTTTATTCCAATGATTTTGAGGATGGAGATAATCCAAGTGTGAACACAGGAAATGCACAATTTTCTAAATATTCATACACTGGTGAGTATCCAGAAGAGCATTCTTCTTGGCATCTAGAATCTAATTCCACAGCGGATTCTGAAAATATCTCATGGTATGAGGCAGATAGTAATCCAACTACTTATTTCTGGGCAGGAATGGATTATGAGGATGAATCAGGCAATTATTCTTCAGGATATGTTAATCACATGGACGAAGCATTAATTTTGGAAAATATAGATCTAACGGGTGCAGATGCAGCCTTCATGGATATTTCCATGATGTGTAGCACTGGATTCTTTGAACTATTCCTTGCAGAAGCATATTCAGTTGTTGAGAGATGGTTGTATGAAGACTCTTGTGGAGTAGAGGTATGGAGTGAAGGTAATGGCTGGAAAGAAGTTTCAAGGATGGGGGGATGGGATAATGAGCGGATAGTACGTCTACTATATCTTGATCAAGATCCTGAATATAATAATTACAATGTCAATTTTGGAGGAAATTCATACCAATCAGGATGGTTAAACTACACTGAAGATGGTGGAACTTCTGAAGCTGAAAATGAGCGAGAATCAATAGATTTGACTCCTTATGCTGGAGAAATAATAGATATAAGGTTCAGATTCCGTAGTGGATTAGAGGGCACAGTTGGCCCTGCTGGATCTTCAGACGATTCTGGATGGGATGGATTTGCTTTTGATAACATTACTATCCGTAAAAGAAATGTAGAATTTGGTAATATAACCGATGAAAATCAAGAATTATCATTCACTAATCTTGCAGCAGGAGAAAATCGAGTTGTACAATTAAATGCTGATTTCGTCGACAATAGAACATATTACATATCTACATCGATAGATTCCGATATAACCAATCCTTCAGGAGCAGAAGATCAAGATGGAACTAATGATGAAATCAAATTCCAACTAACAGTGAAGAATCTTTTCGANCCAGGTCTCGCTGAAAGCGCTTGGCCAAGTCTTGAAAANGGACAGCGTTATGCGTCTGGGGAGAGAGATATTGAAGTAATGGTACAAAANTGGGGNAATACGGTAGTTGATTTTGACGTAGAAGCNTTNATCCAAAATGCTGAACCTGAACTAATTGCTATTGAAGATTTTTCTGGTTTCGAACCAATATGGTACGATGATAACGACAACAATGATTCTGCAAATGGTGACCGACTAGATGATTCATCAGGTAGTAATGCAATGCTGCCACAAAATGTTGGAATTTTTAACAGTCATGCATATTGGTTAGGCCATCCTGATGAGGGTTATGGAGACGATTGGAATGAATCATTCTCTCTTGAACCGATTCCAGTTGGGGAGTCAGGGGCAGATTTCACCTATCTAACATTTGATTATTATGCTGAAGGAGATTGGTTAGAGAATAATCAAGGGCAAGTCTTAGCTGAGAGAGATGTCGCATTCTTAGAAATACAATGGACAAAGGAGGGGGAATTATTTAATGGAATAGTTTACGGAAGTTGGACCGACTTGAATGAAAATGGGATGCTTCTTGCCATGGGTTCAGGAGGAAATTTATATCACTATTGTGAAGATTTTGATGGTAACGGATATGATGAAGTAGAGTATTTCGGTGATCATTCTGATCAATACGACTCAGTTTCTTGGTATGATTCAGAAAGTCTGATGAAATCTGTTACGTTGGATTTAACACATATTACTATATTAAATCAAACAAATGAGGACTCATTTACTTGGACTGAGGAATGTACTACCTTGGCAGGTTCCGAAGTTGAATTAACGTGGAGATTTAGATCAAACGATGATGGAGTCCATGGCAATGCAGGATTAGCTGGATTTGCTGTAGACAATATAAGAGTAGAAGAGTTTACTTTCGAAGATGATGGAACTTATTCAGTACCTGTCTCAGGAATGGATGCGTCCGAACGTCAGAAAGTAACTATCACCAATCATGATTTCAATAGTGGAATTTACAAAATTGATGTCAATACTATGTTTAATAATTCAATAATAGGTACTCCTTGGTACAATCAATCTGAAGTTAATGCTGCTAACAATTTTTCTTCAATAATTCTTAGTATCGCTAGTGCAGATATTACATTGATGCAACCAAACGTTCTGGATTGTGCCACCGATATTACGTATAAGTGCGTATACCCTACTAATCCAGATGGAGATTGGTCAAAATCACATGATTTTTCTGTTCCTTTACTGAACGGCGTTATTGCTGGAGAGTATATACTGTCTATGAAAATAGTGGATTTGACTACTGGTGCCACCGTTCTTGAGAAAACAGCAGATAATGGACCTTTCAATCTAGAGCCCCATAACCGGGCTACTGCTAATTGGTCTAGTCCTTACTCAGGTTGGGAAGATGGGCACTCATATAATATCAGTTTTTCAGCAGTTTTAGGTTCCGATGGTGAAAAATCTGGTAATGATAGGTATTTTGAGATATTATTTAAGGATGAAATAGATGTATTAATTTTGTCCAATCCTACGGATCAGAATCGTCTTCAGAGAGTTAAATTGGATTTAGAATCAATGGGCAAAACCTACACTCAATTAAGAGTTAATGATTGGGGAATTTATGCAACTCCAGATTGGATTGAACATTATGATAAGGTTTTGTTACCATGGCAAACTGATTATAATGTTGTTTATGGAAATTATTATGATATGTTGGCCCAAACACGAGAATCTGATGGCTTAAGTCTCACTGAAACTTTAGAGCAGTATATGCACGACAATGGAACAGTGCAAATGCATATAGGGCCATATAGAAATAACTACATGCCCGATAAACTACCTTTTGGAATGGACATTGCAATGAGAAACCAATTTAATTCTACAATGGATAATAGAATAGGTTATGACAATATTTCTATTGAAGACCCATTCCATCCTATTTTAAAAGATATTGACACTTCTGCTTTCGCCATAGCTCATGGCGGAGACTATGTCGCTCTATCTGGTTTAGATAATGCTCAAGTTGCTAACTCTCAGATGCCACAGGTGTGTGGAGGGAGAATCAATGAACCCACTGGCACTTTCCATACTTTGATAAGAGATAGCGATAATCCTACGCAATCTCTATTATCAGTTTGCAATTATTATTCGGGAGGGCTTATAGTTACTACCATGGATGTCGAGAATCCTAGTTTATCAGAATCATATGATGGGACATCTATTCCTCTATTGTCAAGAATGTTAGATTTCCATTTGACTCCCTATGAAGATTCTGATAATAATGGCGAGCCTGACTTCGGAATTGTTAGAGAAGGTTTCCAAATGACCATTGACGGTCAACAGCCAATTTTTGATAATGGAATGGGTAGTTATGCTTATACTGCCATAAGGAGTAATGCAACTCTGGAATTCAGTTTTGATTCTAGTGTAGAAGGAATTTTTGCCGACTGGACTTTGGAGTCAGGGAATAATGATTCAGTAACAGATTGGAATGGAGATATCTTGGATGCAGGTAAATTAAGTTCAATACACCAGGAAAACAAAACAACTCCTGTCAGTGCTACTTTCTGTGTTTCCGATGCTAATTCTGATTCAGGATGTAAGATTGATGCTCAGTGGGTATTGAAACTATATCTTCACAATGAATTCGGACATACTAGAACGACACAAATAACTCTTTACACCAATGATATAGATGCCGACTCTACAAAACCTATTGCTAATGCATCAATTATTAGTAATTCAGTTACTTCTGAAAATTTAGAATTTTCTGAAATAAAACGTGTACCAATAGGAGTTGATAGTAATAATGATCCAGTATATGCTGAATATCCAGTCTATATTGTACGACTATCAGAATCAGGAGATACGACTATATCATTTACTGCAGAAAATAGTAGCGATGTTGGAACAGGGATAAAGGAATTCAATTGGACAATGGTTAATGATGTTCAGGTTGATATGGTCGGCCAAGTATCGAATACTAAACATACATTTGTAAGGCCAGTAGGTGCAGGTCCTGAGTGGAGTTATACCTTCAAAAACGTCACTTCTAATGGTATCCAGTCTAATCAGATAAGGATGGAATTACAGGTTGTGGACTACAAAGGTTTGACAAGTGAGAAGTTCAGGATGTTCTTTGTTGTTGTCGGAGAATTATTTGGTGACGAACCACCTGTGGTTGATACGGACAGTCTATTCACAACGGACGGGCAAAGATTTGACGCTTTAGAAGCACTCGATATATTGGAAATATCTGGAATTGTTACAGGAGGAGCTGAAGAAGATTGTAATGTAATTGTTGAAATATCTCTTAATGATAATACGATTTTCGATAAAGGCGATGCATCCAAAACTACACAAAAACAACTAGGATTATATGACCAAATATCAGGATTATGCGATGGAGATTCTTATTTATTAGATCTAAATATTTCTCATCTTTATGATGAAAACGAGGGTAACACCGGTGATATTTATGTTAGAATAACAGAAGGAAGTTATCTAATAGAGGATACAATTGCAATTTTTACTCTCCCTCGTTCTACTGACAATTGTGACCAAGATCCTGATTCTTGTGAATCTGAGGAAAGTGGCAATACTATACTATTTGGAGGTATAGCTGCTATTATTTTACTCCTAGTGGTTGGAGTAACATTAGTTTTGAGGAATAGAACTTCATCCAAAGATGACTTAGGCGAAGACTCAATAGAAGTATTTGGAGGAGTTGAGCAAATGGATCCTATTGAAGCATACGTTCAACAGATGGTTGGTCAAGGTTATGAAGAAAGTGTTGCCAGACAATATGCTGAGCAATATTATGCCCAATATTATGAACAACAGCGGCAAGGCCAAAGGTGACTTGAAAAATTATAATCTAATATTATTTGGATCTTAATTCCCTGCTTATGATTAGTCTTTGTATTTGACTAGTCCCTTCAAATATTTGATAGACTTTTGCGCCTCGCATTCTCCTTGCTACAGGGTATTCTTCAGAATAACCATACCCGCCAAAAATTTGTACTGCATCGGTTGTTACTTCCATGCATGTATCTGCAGCAAATCTTTTAGCATGCGCAGCCTCTATGGTGTTTCTCTTCCCATTGTCCAAAAAGGATGCCGCTTTCCAGCATAATAACCTCGCAGCATCTATTTTAGTAGCCATATCTGCAATCATAAATGAAATTGATTGATGATCAAATATTGGTTTACCCATAGTTTCCCGTTCCTTTGAATATTGTAAAGCTTCTTCCATTGCACCTCTGGCATTGCCAACGGCATGGGACGATATTGCCGGTCTAGAATGGTCAAATGCTTTCATAGCATTAATCCAACCATCATTTTCTTTGCCTCCAATTAGATTTTCAATAGGAACTCTGACATCATTAAAAGTAACGGAACGAGTATCTGAACATCTCTGACCCATGTTCATTTCCTTCTTACCTAACTCTATGCCAACAGAATCAGCATCTACTATGAAACCACTCATACCTTTGTATCCTGCTTCCTTGTTTGTATAAGCCAACACAAAGAACCATTCTGCATGACCTGCCCCAGTTATCCACATTTTACTCCCATTAATGATATATTCATCTCCATCTCTGACTGCTTCAGTTTTTATCGCCCTGACATCACTCCCTGCATTAGGTTCTGTTACGCAATATGCTGCAATAACGCCCTCCGCACTCTTGGTAAGATATTTTTCTTTCTGCTCTTCTGTACCTCCAGTAATTATTGGATAAGATGCAAGTATGGTGCTACCTGCAGCTGTCGCAAAACCTGGATCGCCTCTGCCAATTTCTTCAGCAATAATTACGTCTTCGACTGAGCCCATGCCACTGCCACCATATTTTTCAGGTATTTTTATTGATAATAATCCATATTCAGATGCCTTTTTAATCGCCTCTAATGGGTATATACTTTCTAAATCCCATTTCGATGCATTTGGTATTATTTCTTCATCCGCAAAGTCCCGAGCAAGTTGTTGTAACATCTTTTGCTCTTCTGATAGCCTAAAGTCAACCACAACATTTGCGTAATGCCTCCTCTTTTAGACATACAGGTAATAATATCTCCAATAAGGAGGATATGATAGATTATATGAGTATTATATTATTCTTAATCTGTTTTTTTAACATTGATTGCATTAGGCCCCTTTGGTCCTTCTCCAACTTCGAACTCAACAGAATCTCCTTCATTTAGTTCATCCTCGACTTGGGATTTATGTACGAATAAATCGTCTCCCTCATCTCTTTCAATAAATCCGAATCCTTTTATTCGATTAAACCATTTTACTGTTCCTTGTGCCATACTATTGGCGAGCACCAACATATAGTATTTCATGTTACCTTGTATTTCCGTTAGTAATATCATAATTATGACGATACAATTGATATTCAAATGTTCAAATATAGTATTATTTAGAATAACATTAATCTATGTAATTAACATCATACTAATTGCGATGCCCTCTTCACTATCTCAAAAACTCTTGACAGAATTTATTGGTACATTTTTCCTTTCTTTAACTATATGCACGGCAGCAGTTTATGGTTCCGGAGGAGATTATGCTCCTTTTGGTATAGCTGCAACTTTGATGGTCATGATATATGCCGGAGGGAATATATCTGGTGCCCATTATAATCCTGCAGTGACAGTTTCAATTTATCTCAGAGGTGCTTGTGAGAAGGACGAGGTTCTGCCATATATCGCTTCTCAAGTATTAGCAGCTGTTTCTGCAGCATTAGTTGTTGAGAATCTCTTATTTCCTAACGAACCATCACCAGGGATGCAGGCATTAGGTTCTGAAGCCGTAGTTGCAGAACTTCTCTTTACCTTTGCATTGGCCTATGTAATATTGAATGTTGCAACAACCGAATCAACATCTGACAATGGCTATTATGGTGCTGCCATTGCTCTTGTTGTACTTGCAGGTGCAATAACTGTTGGCAGCATATCTCTTGCATCATTCAATCCTGCAGTTACAAGTGCACTAATATTATCTGGTAAAATAAGCTTTACAAATTCATGGATGCATTTCGCCCCTCAATTTGCTGGTGCTATTTTAGCAACATATGTTTACAAGTATACTATCAATAACTAATATAAATTTACATATTTCTGCGAAATTTTCCGCCAGTCTCAAACAGTGCTTGTGTGACTTGACCAACAGTACAATATTGAACAATTTCCATCATTACTTCAAACAGATTGCCACCTTCTCTTGCCACTTTTTTGAGTCTTTCTAACCCTTCTTCAGCTTCTTTAGCATGAGTTTCTCTGAAGACTTTATTCCTTTCAATGACCATCATTCTCTCAGATTCATCAGAACGCGTGACTTCGATATTAAATTCTTCTACTGACAATGAATTATCTACTCCTTCTTCAAATGTATTTACTCCAATAATTGGTAACTCTCCTGAATGCTTTTTATGTTCATAAATCATTGATTCATCTTGTATACGATTTCTCTGATAATTAACTTCTAGTGCTCCAAGTACCCCTCCTCGTCTATGCATTTCTTCAAATATTTTCAGAATCTCTTCTTCTACAGAATCAGTCAGCCAATTTGTTACATATGAGCCTTGTAAGGGATTTTCATTTTGTAGCCATCCATATTCTTTCGATAATATTAGTTGGATTGCTACGGCATCTCTAACAGTATCTTCTGTAGGAGTTCCAAATGCTTCATCACGAGAGTTCGTATGCAAAGAGTTTGCATTATCTGCTAGAGCATAAAGTGCTTGTAATGTAGTACGATAGTCATTCCAAGTATATTCTTGAGCATGTAATGATCTGCCACTACTCTGAATGTGGTATTTCAGTTTTTGACCACGTTCTTCAACTCCATACATTTCACGCATAGCAATGGCCCATATTCTTCTACATACTCTACCTATCACTGCATATTCTGGGTCCATTCCATTGGAGAAGAACCAACTGAAATTCCTCAAAAATTTATTTGCATCTAGCCCCCTTGACTTGAATAATTCAACATATGTTAGCCCATTAGAGAGTGTTAGTGCAGCTTGCGATATCGGATTTGCGCCCGCCTCAGCAATATGATACCCTGAAATTGAAACAAAGTAATGATTCCTCACTTCATTATCAACATAGAATTCTGCAACATCCCCCATCATTCTCAAAGCAGTATCGAGATTAAAAACTAATGTATTCTGGCCCATCGACTCTTTCAATTGATCTGCCTGTACAGTTCCTCTCACCGAACTTAGAGTTCTAGATTTAATTTGAGAATATTCTTTCTTATGCGGTTTTCTCCCATTTTCTTCTTCGAATTTTTTCACTTGTTGCCTAATTGCCACATTAAAAAAAGCGGCAAGATGCCACCAATAATTGCCGTTGATAGTTTTCGACACCGAGGTATTGGCAGCGCATAAATCAAAACCTTCGAACAATCTCTCCATTTCATCTACCGTGCTTATTGAAACTCCGCTTTCACATACCTTTCCAAATATGTCTAATCTTTCTTGAGGGTCATTGCCATACAAACTAGGAGAATCAAATGCAACTGATAATCTATTGAAATTTTGGTCTTTAGATAGGAAATGATATCTTTTATTTGTTCTCTCCGCACTACCTTCTCCAGCAAACATCCTCACAGGTAATTCATCTTGCCTTTTGAAGGGAAAAACTCCTCCAGTATATGGAAACGAGCCTGGCATATTCTCTTTTCTGATCCATCTTAAAGTGTCTCCTAAGTCACTGTATTCAGGTAATGCCACTCTTGGCATTTCCAATCCAGAAAGCGTAGTTTTAGTCGTTTTTACATCAATATTTTTACCTCTAACAGTATAACTTGTTGTTCCAGAGAGATACTCTTCTGATTTAACTTTAAATTCCTCTAAACTTCTCCAAATATTATCTGGTATCTCTAAGCGAATATTTTTTATTTCTTCTTCGAGATTTTCTACTGCATTTTTATTTTTCTTTAATTTCATCTGTTTAGCAGCAGATTCTAATTGCTGAACCATACGTATTTTAGAAGCAAAAGATTCTGTTCTTAAGTGATAATTCCTAATTGTACTTGAAACTTCAGCCAAATAACCTTGCCTCTCTGGAGGTATGGGGGGCGATCTATGTGGCAGGCCATTTCTTCCTAGTCTCGGTTCTGCCGCTAAGAATTTTTTTGAATATTTTTCATTTAATAAAGTAGATAATTTCTGCCATAATTGGTCCACTCCTGCATCTGCAAATTGGCTAGCAATGGTCGGTACTACGGGTAAGTCAGAATCATTAGCATCCCACATTTCCCTATTTCTCTTGAATTGTTTACGAATTTCTGCTAATGCATCCTCTGCGCCCGGCCTATCAAATTTATTTAATACAACAATATCTGCAGAGTCTAACATTTCTAATTTTTCTAATTGACTAGGTGCACCATATTCTCTTGTTGTAACATACAAGGAAATATTAGCAACTTCAGTAATTGCATCATTACCTTGCCCTATTCCACTTGTTTCAACAATTATTAAATCAAACCCAACAGCTTTGCAAACCTCAATAGAGCGACCAATACAATCTGCAATTTCTCTGCCACTATTTCTGCTAGCAAATGAACGCATGAACAAATTATCATCAGATAATGAATTCATTCTTATTCTATCGCCCAGTAATGCTCCTCCTGTTCTCTTACGAGTCGGGTCGGTAGCAAGTAAAGCAATTTTAGTTCCAGGGTTGTCTCTTTGTATTCTCAACATCAATTCATCAGTAAGACTTGATTTTCCTGCTCCTCCTGTACCCGTTAAGCCAACAACTGGACATTTTAAGCCATTCTTTGGTCTAATTTTATCTATTATCTCTTTAAACATTCCTTCATCAGCATTTTCGGCCAATGTTAGTAATTTTGAAACTGAAGCATGATCATTTGCAGAAATCTGGCCATTTATTGATTCAAATCTTATTTTATCGAGTAGATTATTCTTCGCTGCCCTCTCCATGGCATCAGATACCATGCCTGTAAGCCCCATTTCTCTCCCGTCCTCGGGCGAATATATCTTAGCAATGTTTGAATCATAAAGATGTTTTATTTCACTTGGGAGGATAGTGCCTCCTCCTCCTCCAACTAAACAAACGTGTCCAAAACCAGCTTCATCAAGGATTTGTTTTGTGTGTGTAAACATCTCCACAGCACCTCCCTGATATGAGGTAATAGCAACACAATGAGCATCCTCCTGTATGGCCGCTTTTGCTACTTCATCAGCACCTCTATCGTGCCCTAAATGAATTACTTCGCAACCCATCGATTGAAATATTCTTCTAAAAATACCAATCGCGACATCATGGCCATCAAATATCGCTGCCGCAGTGATAATGCGTAGAGGAAAAACTACTTGACCATCGCTATCCACACATGTCCGAGAACACACGTCCAAAAGAATTATTGCATCATTATTACCTTAAAATGCTCCTAAAATTAGAAGTAGTGCAAATACAAACATCAATATCCCCATTGAACCATCAATAATATGAGACATTGATTTCAATTTCATTACCCTATCTCCTGTTGTCAATAAAGTTGCTACAGTTACGTACCATGTGCCATCAATTATCATCCCAAGGAATCCCATGCCAATAAGTGTCTCAATATCTACATCAGACTCAATAAAAGGAGTATAAAGTGCTAACATCCATGCAAGAATTTTTGGATTTAGAAGTGCAATCAAAAATCCCTGCATAAATCCCTTTCGATTCTGATTAGTATTGTGATCTTCTTCTGCACTGTCTTTGGGTCCTTCTCTGGCACTTTGAATAAATACAAAGCCCAGCCAAACCAGTATCATCACTCCTCCATATTTCAGAATTAATTCCGTCGAATCATGTATTGACAAAGCAGTAGCAATACCTGCTGCTGCTAGAAACGCATATACTCCAAAACCAATACCGTGCCCTATTCCTGTCATTATTCCTTGTTGTCTTCCTCCAGCCAAGGTATTCCTAAGAACTACTGCCAAAGAAGGCCCAGGGCTCATCGCACCGAGAGTGAAAACTAAGGCAAGTCCTATCCAGTCCTCAGGACTCATTTAGAGTCCTCAAGCGCCTTCATACATCGCTTCAATTTCATTTGTCCAATTTTCTCTAATCTGTATTCTTCTGATTTTAAGTGTTGGAGTTAATTCTCCAAAGTCAACACTCAAATCTCTAGGCAAGATCTTAAATTTCTTAATTTGTTCAGGATTACTAAACCGCCCATTTAATTCTGTTACACTCTTCTGCATCTCAGCATGAACTTCTTCACTATCTGTATAATCTGAAAGTGTTTTCCCAAAACTTTCGAGTGTTGTGATTTGTACGGCCGGATCTTTTGGAATTTTTGTTGGATCCATGCCATGCTTATCTCTCAAAATAGCTCCAACATCTAACGTGAACAGTGCGCTACAGTATTTTCTATTATCGCCAATTAGCATACATTGAGAAACCATGGGGATCGACTTCATTGTTTCTTCAATTACTAGTGGTGCAATATTTTTACCGCCAGAACTAACGTATAATTCCTTTATCCTTCCAGTAATTTTTACATAACCGTCTAAATCGATTTCTCCTTTATCTCCAGAATGTAACCATCCATCTGAATCTATGGTCTCTGCAGTTGCTCCAGGATTTTTATAGTACCCTTTCATAATATGTCTCCCTCTGAAGAGTATTTCTCCAGATTCTGAAATCATCAATTCCGTTCCACTAAATGGTTTTCCTACAGTTCCGAATTTATGATTTTTCTTGTAACCTAAAGTTGCTCCTGCAGTAGTTTCAGTCATTCCATATCCTTCAAAGAGTGGAATATCTAATGTATGAAACAATTTCAGAATATCTGGGTTAATTGGTGCAGCACCTGTAATTGCATACACACAATTTGACATTCCAATTGCTTGTTTTGCCTTTTTCTTAATGATTCCTCCAAGGATTGGTATTTTGGCCAATTTGATCTTTCCTCCTAACTTAGCTACTAAATTACTGTAAACCTTTTCATAAATTCTGGGCACTCCAATAAATAAATGTGGTTGTACTTCTTTAGCGAAGTCAATTACGTTCAAAGGAGCATCAACAACAGTCATATGAAGTCCCCATCTTATATGTGCATGACAATCTACTAATTGGCCAAAGACATGAGCGCAGGGTAACCAAGAAACATAGCCCCAACCTCTCTGAAATTCTTGTAATTTCCAAACTTCTTCAAGCTCAAAATCAATATTGTCATGAGTCAATTCCACTCCTTTTGGATTTCCTGTTGTCCCTGAGGTATAAATTAGAGTTGATGTATTTCCAGGCTTTATATTGGATACTCTCTTTTCTATTTCTGAATAGTCTATCTCCGCTCCTTTTTGTATAAAATCTGACCAAGAAATACATTTTGCATGTTCGGGCATATCAACTCCATCCATCACTACTACAGTTTCCACCTTATCCAATTTATCCATTATTTCATACAACCTGTAAGCACACATTTTCTCTTTGTTTCCTCCATCCATTGGATTATCTCCAACAAAAACAACTTTGGAATCCGAATTACCAACGACCCATTCTACTTCTTCTGGTGAACAAGTATGATAAACTCCAACTGCTGCACCATTACACATATTTGCCGCGTGATAAGAAGTATACCATTCTACTCTATTATATGAATAAATACTCAATTTATCGCCTTCATTGAAACCTAATGCGATAAGTGATTTAGCCACTGAGGCAGTTTGTTCGTGAAATTCTGACCAATTAATATGCTTCCATTCTCCATTGGAATTTTTTGTTGAGATTGCTTTCTCATTTCCATGATTTTCTGCATTTTTTATCAAATATTCAGGTGTAGTCATTGCCGACATAGTTCGTTCGGAAAACTATTCATGAATAAATATTGGTGTAGTACAATACACTTAATTACAAAAAATACATCTATCTATACAATTTTATAATTCAGGCAAAACAGATTTAAAATTCTCCCTCCAATCTGCTCCTTTATTCTTATTTGCAAGGGGCGAAGCTGGAGACGGATGCCAACATCCTTTCAGATTAACTTTAGTTCCTTTTAGGGCATATGAAGCTCTTTTTTGTGAATATCTGCCAACACCAATTACAGTTTCTATCTGCATCACATCTACTATTTCTCTGAGGTAAGCATCACACCTCTGAATTATCTTTCTTATGCTTCCTCCAGGTATCTTGTCAGGAGTTATATTTGTTCCATTATCGCCTTTAAAAAACATCAGCGGGCAGTGATTAACAACGAAAACCTTTGCAAATATATTGTCGATACTTCCGTAGTTATCAGACAAAGCGTTCCACAACCTTGTCCCAGAAATTTCTTCTTTATGCCAATCAAGTCCCTTGATCTCTCTCTTTGGATGTATTTCATCTGGTTGGGAAACTGGTAGATCTTTTATCTCCAGTAAATCTCTCACAATACTTGTTGCAGCAAATGGTATCCCCATTTGTCCCATTCCATGAGGGCCTGGATTCATGCCAAGCAAAATTGTTTTGGCTCCTTTGCTTCCTCCCAGTTCAATAAATGCTTTGTGTGGTTCCCAAGCATAAATCAATGGATTGTAAACATAATCAATAAAACCCTCTTTTAATAGTAAATTACTCATTGGTTGCAAATCTCGGCTAAGATTATGAGAGGAATTAATTAAAGATTCAGTAATCATTTCAATCACTGTTTAATATCTACTATTGTAGCTCCACTAATTCTCACTAATTCTTCTGGAGAAATAGGAAAAACAACCTTAGAAGTCCCTCCAGCACCCCAAACAATATCATGTTTCATTAAATCTTCATCACAAAAGATGATACATTTTTCCAAATGACCAAATGGAGGGATGCCTCCTATCTCAAATCCTGTATTTTCTAAAACATACTCGGGAGATGCTTGCTTCGGTTTATATCCTAGTATCTTTTTTAATTTCTTTTTCCTATCTACTTTATTACTTCCTGAAGTCACGATTATTATTGCACATTCTTTACCTGCAAATACAATAGACTTAGCAATACTGGAAACTTTGCATCCTAATTGTTTAGCTGCATCTTCTGCCGTTCTTGTTCCTTCTTCATATGCTCTAGGAGAAGGTGAAAAACCCTTTTTCTCACATTCTGTAAGCCATTCACTATGCTTACTCATGACGCCCGATAATATCAATCAAATTTTATTTTTCGGGTCATCTATTTTGAAAATTGATACTTTGGTGTGAAATCACACCCCAAATAGGATTTTACTTCCGCATCCTTCTTCACCAATGGCCGAGTGCAAAAAATTAATGGATTGGCCCATTGGTCCTTATGAAACTTCAATGGGGGCTTTGTTGCTATTGACTCTACCAATCCATTGGTTCTTAACAAGAGATGAATCTGAAAAAAGAGTTTCGTTACGTAACCTTCCTAACGAAATCAAAGAAAAGGGATACTGGTGGCATATCAGTTTATATTTACTGATGTTTATCTATAAGGCAGGCATAGATCATCATAATGAACCAATTAAAGCAAAAGTTGGAGGCTATACGCACTGGATATATTATATTGAAGGAGATTGGACTAATTATGTGCAAGAATTCTTCCTAAATGATACTCTGACTAATTTACTTTCTGCTCACTATTTATTCATGTATTTATTTATGATATGGTTTTCTCCAATATACTATATTTTAAGCAGCGATAAAACAATGGCAGATAAAGCAGCTTTGAATTATTTTGTCGTATATCTTCTTAGTGTGCCATTCTATCTTTATTTCAATGTAGAAGTAACTTCTAGCTATGTTCCTGGAATGGATGCTCTCTTATATCATGATTCATTTACATTATCCTTTTTTACCGCTAATGATCCAATGGACAATGCCATCCCAAGTCTGCACATAGGATTGCCTATAGGATTATTAATTATTAACAGATTACACTGTAAAGAACTAGGAATAAAAATAAAACATTGGAGGCATAGGGAATTTGACTTATTTGTAAGCCTCAATGTCTTGATATACATATTTTCTATTCAATATTTAGGAATACACTGGTTCGTAGATATATTCCCTGGAATAGTATTGGCATTTGTGACATCATATTTTGTACATCATATACAACCAAAACTCAGATCTACAGAATATCCTAAACTTAAATCTTTATTGCCAAATAAAAATCAACTTTATTCTATAATTGGTGTTTCATTATTCAGCTCATTTTTGATATTTTTTGTCATCATAGACGGGCCAGGAGTTAGTGAAGATGTTCCTAACTATAGAGTAGGTTACAACGATATAAATCTCGAAACTATAGAAGTACATAGTTTATCCAATCCCGTAAATGTTGAAGTAATTAATGTAGGTGAAGAAAGTGTACAATTATTATTGATTAAAACAAGTATGGTGGAAAAATACGCCGAAAAAGGTTTTTTTGATTGGGATGCTATTCAAGACGGAAAAACAAATATATTTTCATTATCTACACAAGAGCGAGTTAACTTTTCAGTAAAAACCGAAGGTATTTACGACTCATATGTTATTTTGATTAGACTAACCAATCCCGATCCTTGTATGGGAGAAATTTCAGATTGTAGGCCAATCGAAGAGCGAATTGGAGAGGTAAGAATAACAAATCATTATTTCGATGATGAATTAATCTGGACTGCTTATTTTGCTTCTTTTCCATCTTTCTATATTCTTGGCTATGTTTTAGGTATGAATAATAAGGAAATAATGGGCATAAAAACTCCCTAGAAATAGGCCCGTACAACTTCCCAATCCTATCCAAATTCCTATTCTAAATGTGGGAAAATTATGCTTCCAGACATATGTTGTTTGAGATATCCAAAATAGTATTATTATAATAAACCAGACAAAAAATATCAATTGAGGTAATATCCCAAATAATATTGATGCAAAACAACCACCAATCAATTCTTTTCGGCTTCCAATTCTTGGGGGTGAGAAATATAAAAGAAAAGATGATGCTAATAGGCATATCATTGGCTTAAATAGGGAACTTGAATTTTCTATAATGCCAAATAAACAAGCTAGTAAAAAACCAATTGATAAGGGAATTGTGGCCGGCCATAATGGTATAGAATCCCACTTCATATCGCATGGGAAACATACTTACTCCATCAATGCTATGAAAATCCTGAAGCGATTAATTCATATTACTGTAGTTGCCACAAAGGGCATGGAGAAGGGCCAAGTTGTACTTGGATGCTTAGCACCACACCCTCCTCACTTGGTTTATGCTGAGAATCCGGAACAGAATGAGCCTTTTTCAGAAGGAGGTTGGGAAACTCTACGTTGGGGTTACAATCGCCTCGCAAGAAAATTAAAAAAAATTGATTATGATGTCATGGTCATATTTACTCCTCATTGGGCAACTTATATCGGAACTCATTTCTTAGGTCTTCCAAAATTCAAATCTTTATCCGTAGATCCAATTTTTCCCAACATTTTTAGATATAAATATGACTTGACTGTAGACGTTCAGTTAGCACAAGAAATGCATAAATCTGCATCTGAAGCAGGAATAATAACGAAAATGATGACTAATCCAGATTTTAGAATTGACTATGGAACAATCACAAGTTGCCATATGTTAAATCCAGAATGGGATAAGCCGATAATTACTATAAGTAGTAACCGCAATACTCATTATTACTCTGGGGAAGTAATGAACGAGCAAGCTACAGCACTCGGAGAGGCATGCCTAAAGGCAATAGAAAAAAGTGGTAAAAAAGTAGTACTCGTCAGTAGCCATAGTCTTTCGCATCGCCATTTTGTTACCGAATCTCCACTCCCAGAAGATATGAGTAGAGAACACATATACAATCACAGCCAATATGTGTGGGACATGAAAATGATCAACATGATGAGGGAAGGTAAGATGAAAGAAGTCATAGATATCATGCCTGAATATACTGAACAAACTATCGCCGAAACAGAGGCCGGCGGACTCACATGGATGATGGCAGCGATGGGTCTTCCAAACTATCCTGCTGAAATATATGGCTATCAATCAGTAATAGGAACTGGAAATGCTGTTGTTGCATGGGATCCTAATTCTCAAACAAGAGAAATAGTTTTGTGAGGCTTAATTATGGATAGCGATCGAGATGTATTATTCGGTATTTATTGCCCTCCACACCCTCAACCTTTACTCGCCCCAGAATTAAATAATGGATATAAAAATCTTAGGAATGCATATGACAAACTAAGAGACCGCATACAATCTAGTGGTGCGGATATAATACTAATTTATTCTACAACTTGGCCAAGTATAGTCGGCCATCAAATACAAGCGCACCCAGAACCAGAATGGATACATGTGGATGATGATTTTCATTATTTAGGAAGTATGCCATATAAATTCAATATAGATTCTGATTTTGCACATGCTTACCGTGATGCCGCAGAATCTAGAGGATTACACTCGAGGACTGTTGCTTACGATGGTTTTCCAATTGATACCGGTTCTGTTGTAGCATTATCTCTTTTAAATCCAGATAATAAAATTCCTGCTTGTATAGTATCTAGTAATATGTATTCAAATAGATCTGAAACAATGGTTCTTGGAAAAGCCGCTAGAGATGCTCTTTCCAAACAAGGAAAGAAGGCAGTTATAGTTGTAGTTGCAAGTTTATCTAATCGAATGTTTACTGAACACATAGATCCTAAAAACGATAAAATTCATAGTTCAAAAGATGACGAATGGAATAAGAAGATATTAGAGTTTTTCAAAGATGGGAGGCTTGAAGATCTTAGTCAATTATCTAGGGATATCCATGGCCAAATTAGAATCCAGAAAGTAGCCGCATATAAGCCAGTTTGGTGGATGGCAGCGACAATGGGGCAGCACAATAACTACCAAGGAGAAATCCTTGCTTACGAACCTCTTCATGGCTCAGGAGGGGCTGTAATTCAACTAACTCCTTCTAATGAGTCGGTTGGCGATAAAGAATTTGATGAAGACGACGTTGAATATTATCATGGAGATAGAAATGTTCTTGATCGAGGTAATTTATAATGTCTGTTGAGGATGAGATATCAGATAGTGATGATAGTGATGATATTATAGACAAAGTAATTTCCGCACCATCAGAAGTTATTGAAAAATTGTATGATGAATTAGGCCCTTCAATGGTAAGTTCGGCAGGTGGCGCTTTAGGTGCTACAGCAGGAGGGATTGCAGGAGGTCCAGTTGGAGTTGCTATAGGCTCAGTTGTTGGCAAAAAAGTAGCCGGAAAATTAACTTCAA